>JAYUFF010000559.1:0-13252 GCA_043738825.1 Schlesneria sp. | reverse complement strand
TGCTGGCGGTCGAGCAACAGCGCTGGGCCGACGTCCGTACTCTGGCCGAACAGTTGCCGACCCAGTTCCCGAACAGTGTTCATCGCTGGTACGCGAGCTACAGCGTGGTCGAATCGATCCTCGCCAATGTCAAGGCGAGCGAACCCGACTTGGAGTTGGCGAAGCAGCGACTGACAGCACTTCGCGCGGAGATGGACAACGCCGCCGTCAACGTCCTGCCGTGGTTCGATCGCGTCTGGGTGTTGCTCGCCGAGGTGACGTTCCGTCAGAAGAAGTACGAGGAACTCGAACCGATCGTCGCCGAGCTGCGTCAGCGTCCGATGAAGTCTCCGTTCCTGTATCAGGCTGAAGAAGTGCTCGGGCGCGGTTACAAGCAGCAAGCGCCGCCCAAGTTTGAAGAGGCGCGACTGGCCTTTGAACGAGCCATCGTCGATGGCCCGCGAACCGAGACCGCCGCGAAGTCGCAGTTCCTGATCGGCGAGACGTTCTTCCTGCAAGAAAAGTGGCCGGAAGCGTTCATCTCGTATCAAAAGGTCTTCAACAACTACGCCTTCCCCGACTGGCAGGCCGCCGCGCTGCTGCAATCGGCCAAGTGCGACGAACAACAGCAGCAATGGAAGGAAGCGGCCGCCAGCTACACACTGCTTCTCAACAAATTCGCCAATTCGATGCACGCAGCCGAGGCCAAGCAACGACTCGATGCCGCCATGAAAAAACTCGGCGGCTAGTGCTGCGTCACACCTAAGAATTGGGGTTGTCTTCGTAGCCACGTTCGCCAGAACGTGGGCGAGACACTGAACTAACCCCACGCTCTGGCGAGCGTGGCTACCCTAAGCTCAAGCTGTGACAAAGCACTAGAGGTCTGTTAAAAAAACGCTGGTAAGCGTCCCGCTTGCCCAGTCGCTTCATTCATAGTCGCCTTTCATTCGCTGGGCTCTTCTGCTTCCGGAGAGACGGTGAGTCCAACGAATGAAAGGAGACGACGAATGGAGAGGTGTGATTCAATGTCAACGATGTGCCGATCCAAGATCAGGGCTTTCCTGTGTGATTTGTTTGGGCTTTGGTGCTTGAGTTGTGGAGTTTCACCCGATGCGACTTGCCTTGTTGTGCGACGATCCGGCCGTCATTCCTTGGCTCGATGCGCTGGCTGCCGGTTCGCTGCATGAGGTCGTGGTGGCGGTACACGTCTCGCCACGTGGAGCCGAACTGTTGCGAGGCCGCTCCGGGATTCGACTGACGGATCGTTGGGAGGATCTGCTGATCGCGCGCGACATCGACGCGATCCTCGTCGGCGGTCACGAGCCGGCCGTGCTGGACGCGATCAAGCAACTGGCGACGGCGGGCCACGCGATCCTCTTCATCCCGGAGGCCGCCCAAGGTTCGACGTTCCTCTACGAGCTGAGTCTGATTCGGGACGACAACCGGGTGAAGCTGTTTCCCGCGCTGTGGCATCGCCGCGACCCGGCCCTCGCCCGACTGCACGCATTGCTGCGCGACGGTTCGCTCGGCGCGGTGAAGCTCATCCAGTTGGATCGCGCCTGTTGTCGAGCGCCGGGCAGGGAGTCTCTGCGGCAAACCATCGTCGATGCGGTGCTGCTGCCCGACATCGACCTGCTGCGCTGGCTCGGCGGCGACTACAACCAAGCGACCGCGCTGAGAACCGGTGCCACCCACGACGAGGTGCTGATGCAGACCGTCACGCTGGCGGGACGCGGTCTTCCGGAAGCGACTTGGCACATGCAATCGACACCGGGCGCTGCGGTCTCCGTCCTCACGGTTCATGCCGAACGAGGCCGCGCCGTCGCGGAACTCGATGTGTCAACGGGCGAGTGGACGCTGACCGAACCTGACGGATCGAAGGTGATCGGGGATCGAGTCACCGCCGCGCGCGAACGGCTGGACGAGATCGAGCCGTTGCTCAAGCGAGACGACTTGCCCGCCGCGTGGTCGGACCTCATCAAAGCCTTCGAGACGCTCGATGCCACGCAACGCTCGGTCACTCGCCGCCGCACGATCGACCTGCACTTCGAGCCGATGTCGGAGCGGGCGACATTCAAGACGCAGATGACCGCGATGGGCTGCGGCGTGTTGCTGGTGACGCCGTTGCTGGCGCTGGCCTATCTGGCGATCGCGAGCCTCGTGCCGCCGTCCCCGCTGGCTGGTGTTCCGCCCGACGGATGGGAGCGTGCGCGGGGCGTGCTGCTCGTCGTGCGTGCGTGCGTGTTCGCTCCGGTCGCGATTTTTCTGGTGCTGCAACTGCTCTACCCGCTCACTCGCCCAGCCAGCGGTGCGACGCAGGCGGATGGGTCACGTGAAGTGTGAACGCTCAGGGGTCAGGCACCGGCGCACCCAGGAAGAAATGTACCCGGCGAACGGGCGCTCATGCCCGTCCGCTTCTGCCGCTTCGTGCCGCGATCTTTCTGCCTCTCTCTTTCTGTCTACTTCTTCCTGAATGGCGGCCTTGCCCAAAAAGTCCGGCCGGACACAAATTGTAGGGTGGGCTGTGCCCACCAACACTCGACCGATTGTGGTGGGCGCAGCCCACCCTACAGTTTTTGGGCAAAGCCCTGAATGGCCACAGAAGATCGACAGAACGAGAGCGGCAGAACGATGAAAACGGAACAGCCGTCGGAGATCGCTCCGACGGCTGTTGTTCAATCAGGAGTTCGATGCCGTGCGGAGCGCTATCGCAAGCGGTTGCCACCGCGCGGGGCTGGCTGCTGGTACGAGGCCGGGTTGATGTTGTAATCGGCCTGTTGGAGCGACGGTCCCTGGATCGGCTCGGCGATGAACGAGTTGGGCACGTTCGGCAGTGGAGTGGCCTGTGCGGGGATCGCAGGCATCGCCAGCGGACTGCCATAGCTGGGGATGCTGTTCGTCGGAATGCCGTTCATTGGAACCATGACCTGCGAGCCGGGAATGGCCTGCGACCAGCCGATCTGCGTCGGCGCGATGCGACCGCCGATTTGAGGCGTCCAGATCGGCGCGGCCTGAGATGTCTTCAGCATCGTGGCCTGATCCTGATACTTGTGCCAGAACTGTTGCGAGTAAGGCATTGCGGGTCGCTCGCCCCAACCAGCCGCCGTCTGCGATTGCGACAACACGTCCTTGTAGTTGTAGGGACGATAGACGTGATGACCGCCGTACGCGGGGATCTCCTGGTGGTAGCCGTGAACCCAGTTCTGCTGGGAGTCAAACGGATAGCGTTGTTCGGACGAGCCTTCAAAGCCGTTGCGACCATAGGCGTTGGCAGGCGCGGGAAAGTTGGGCATCTCGGAGGGGCCGGGCGAGCCAACCTGGATCGCCAAGCCCAGAGCCAGATTGAGTAGACCGCTCGGCATGACTGTTCTCCTTGCGTGTCGAAGCGTTGAGCCGCCTCGGGAATCTTGACGTGAAAACGTGACGAGGATCGTGGTCTCGCACGGGGGCATCCGGGACTCGACAGTGGTCGATCTCGACCCGCCGCCTTGCGCCAATGCTCCCAGAGGTCATCGACAGCCATTCCGGGATTCTTCCTGACTTCTGACCGGAACGTCAGGGGTTACGGGACCGGTACGGGTGGAGCGGACGGAGTACTCGTGAGAACAGCTTGAGTCGCGGCGCGATTCGCCGCAGGGGTCTCACAAAAAACGAGCACCAGGGGAGCGGTGGGCTAGGCTCTAGCAACGGCCCAGTGAATTCGTGGCGGTGGCCTCGCCCAAGCTCATCAGTGTTTTGAATCACGTCAGGAAGGAGTGTTGGCTGCCATGAGTCCAATCAAGTTGAGTGGGGCGATCGTCGTCGGACTTGCCGCGGTGCTGTCGGCGAGTGCCGCCTGGGCCGGATGCAATTGTGGAGTTCCTCCCGCGCCGGCGTCGGCGATGGGACCGTACCAAGGGGGCGCATCGGCTCCGCAGTATCAGATGGCTCCGCAATATCAGCCGCAGATGATGTCGCCCGGTGGCTACGCCGGTTCGGCGTCTGGAGTTGGCGGGCCACATTGGGCACCGGGCGGCTATGAAGCCCGCACCGGCTCCCCCGTTTACTATCACGATCCGGCGGGAGGCCAGTATCAGGTCACTGGCGATCCGTACCAGGATCATTTTGGACCGGGCTTCCATCGCAGCTCGTTGTACGGGCATTACCGCTTCCCCTATTACAACTATCGCGCGCCGTGGTACTACCCCGGCCGAGCCGTCTACAACCGCGATACGAATCTGGCGTGGTGAGGCTGACACCCGGATGTCTGGCCGAGTCAAAGCCGCATCGCCCCGGTGACATCACCGGGGCGTTTTCGTTGGTCGCGGCGAAGTCGATGGCGACCGACTTGAGTCTCTCCCAGCAAGCCACGGGATTTTCGGAAAGTCGTCACGGCCGCGTGCGGGTCGCGGAGACTGCGTCAACCGATTCCGTGGGGCAGAGTGTGTTCATCGTGCGGACGACGGACACCGGGTGCCAGTGACTCCGGTGTCAAAACAATCCGATGACGTGGTTTCCGATGAATTCCCCGGAAGCGGCGTTCCGATACTGACGCCATTGGTGGGTATGAGGCCCTGCGGCTCGGCGCGTTGTGCCGAGAGTTCGATTCGCGGTCGGATGGTGAATGCGAACAGATTTGGACCGAAGCATTGATCGACGAGGCCATCGGAGCCAATGCCGTCAGGTTCAGTGATACGCAGTAGGTTGCCGTGCCTTCTCAACAACCGGTTGCACAGGAGCGAGCTTGGATGCTGACTCTTCATGGATTCTTTCCGCAGGGATGTCGGGCTGTCAGTGAGGGGCTTCGCGCCTGGCGACTGCCGGCCGCACTGCTGACGGCACTGGCGTGTGCGTCTCCGAGTTCGGCCCAACAGGGTCCGGCGTTTCCGCAGGATTCGCCAAACTTCATTCAAGGGGCTCCGATTCAATACGGGCCGTCTGGTCCATACGGACCCTCGTGGCAGAGGGGTCCGAACTTTCAACAAGGCCCGACCATTCAACTGCCACTGGCTCAGCCCGCGCGGAGTCAGCCGTTCGGGGCGATTCAGCAGGTGCAGAACACGCCTCAGTCGGCGCGAGCCATGCACCGGCTGATCGAGAACCTGCCGGCGGCACAGGATGATCTCGAGGTCATCGAGCGACGTCACCAGTTGATGGTGATGCGGACCAACATTTCACGCATCTCGATCGGCGATCAGTCGATCGTCGATGTCATCCAGTACAGCCCGAAGGAGATCGCGCTCGTCGGTCTGGCCCGGGGGACGACCAGTCTGACATTCTGGTTCGAGAACGAAGCCGATCCGGTGATCTACACGGTCAAGACGGTTCGCGATCCGAATCTGGACAACCAGCGCAAGCTCGATTACGGGCGGCTCGAACGCAAGCTCGCGCAGATGTATCCGAACAGCAAGGTCTACCTGATTCCGTTTCAGCAAAAGATCGTCGTGCGCGGCCAGGCACGCGACTCGGAAGAGGCGGCTCACATTCTGAACATCGTTCGCGGCGAGGTCGTCAATCAGGACGGTGCCCTGTTTGGTCCGCAACCCTATTTGAACGGCGGTCAGGGTGGAGTGAACTCGGGCGGGTACGCCGGAGGGGCGGGTGGCCAATTCGGCGGCGGCGGACTGGGGCTCGGGGCGTGGGATCTGGCCTCCTTCATGATCCTCAACGAACTGCGAGTTCCCGGCGAGTTCCAGATTTCGCTGCGAGTCCGCATCGCCGAATTGAACCGATCACAGGCGGATCGTGCGGGAGTGAACCTGAACGTCCTCATCAACAGCGGGGCCGTGACTTTGGGAACAACACTCGGCACCGCAGCGGGAACATTGCGCGGTACGATCAATAACGGCAACGTGGGTGCCGTCCTCGATTACCTCAGTTCAAACGGAATCGCCAAGATTCTCAGCGAGCCTCAGTTGACCGTGCTGAGCGGGCAGCAGGCCCAATTCCTGTCCGGTGGTGAGTACGCGGTCCCCACGACCATTGGAATCGGCGGCGGCCAGACGACCTTCTTCCGCGGATTTGGTACTCAGGTGCGGGCCACGCCCACCTTGACGGATCGTGATCTGATCCGGCTGTCGATTACAGCCGAGTACAGCGACCTCGGCGCGGTTGGCGCGGGCGGTGTCGCGGGGACGAGCAATCGTCGAATTGCGACGGCCGTCGAACTTCGTGAAGGTCAAACGCTGGCTCTGGCCGGGTTGCTGTCGCACCGCACGAAGACTGAGGTTCAGCGCATCCCCGTGCTGGGCGACATCCCCAAAATCGGGCCGCTGCTGTTCAGTTCCAAGACCTCGACGCAGGAAGAGAACGAACTGCTCATCCTCGTGACCCCCGAGATCGTCCGCCCGATGGACGCTCACGAAGTTCCGCCGGTGCCGGGCTTCGATGTCACCAAGCCAACGTGTGACCAATTCTATAAGTTAAACATGACCGAAGGCCCGCCGGACACGGGGCACTATCACCTGCCACCGTATGGCAGCGGCAGCGTCGGAACGAACGTGGACTATCAACACTTCAACCCAGGCCCAGCCGCCTCACAGTACTCACCGGTTCCGACGAACTCCTATGGAGGCGGCGCAGGACCGGGACAGGGAATGGGACCGGGGCTGGCACCGGGACAGGGACAGGGAATGGTCTCGCCCATGTCGTCTCAGGCTCCGAATCGACCGTCAGCGAACCGGCTGTATCCGGTACCGCAGGCCTCGAAAGGTGGTGCGAGGCCCACGGGTTCGCAGTACACGAATGAAGTGATGACACCCGGCAACAATGTGGGTGTGCGTCAAACGGGCTGGAATCAACCGGCCACTCAGCAGCGTCCGCAGTCCTCGCAGGGACAACGTCGGTGACGGATGGTCCGCAGGGTTCGAGCACGTAGGGTGTGTGCGGCAACTCGAATGTGGCCGCGACTCGAAATGGTTGGTAGGAGCGGAAGGATTGAGTCCGAGAGAGTGAACGCTGTCTCGACACGACACGGCTCAACAGTGAGAGCAACAACACCAACTCCGCTCGTCGGAGATTCATGCCAGCCGCGTGCTGGCGACCGGGGGAAATGGTCATGATTCAATTCAAGCTGAGCCGCCTGGGTCAATGCGTCCTGATGCTGACAGCTCTGTCGAGCGTCGGGTGTATTGCCCCTTCGATGGGTTGTCGTTCCGGATGCAACATGGGTTGCGATCCCTGTTCCAGTGGATCGTGCAACACGGGTTGCGCCACGCCGTGTTGCCTGGGCTGCGGCGGCGGTTGCGGCTGGTTGAAGGGTCGCCTGTCGCACCGCTCGCTGGCGATTCCGGATCAGTATCCGGTCGGTGCCGTGGAGCGTGCTCACTTCCACCAGATGCAGACCAATGCCGAAGCGGCCGACTTCATCCTGTATCAGCACGACTTTGTGGGAGAGACGGCCGAACTGACTCCCGACGGCAAGGACAAGATTTTGGAGATCGCCGCGCGGATGCGCAGCGCCCCGTTCCCGGTCCTCGTCGAACGAACGTGGAACAACGCCGACCCCGAACTCGATTCGCACCGACGCGAACTCATCGCGATGGTCCTCGCTGAAAAGGGCAATCCCGACGCAAACAATCGCACGTTCGTCTCACCCGCCTACGGACCGGGCAAGACTTCGCTCGAAGCCGCCCCCGAGTACTACCAGAACACGTACATCAGTTCTGGCAACAACCAGAACGGTGGTGGAGGTGGCGGTGGCGGATTCGGTGGCGGCGGATTTGGCGGAGGTGGCGGCGGGTTCGGTGGAGGTGGATTCGGTGGAGGTGGCGGCGGGTTCGGCGGCGGCGGCGGCGGTGGGTTCGGCGGCGGAGCCTTTGGCTTCTGATCAACCTCGAATCACATTCGCACCAGCGCGGAGATCGAACGGCTCTGGACACCGATCAACGCCACTCATCACGCAGACGACAACGACACACAGGACGGCCTTCCATTCGGGGGCAGTCCTGTGTTCGCTGAATGAGTCGCCAGATTGGTCGCTCTCAGCGGATTGGTTCGCTCTCAACGGCTCTCCGAAAAGAAATGGCTTGTGTTCGGGGTGCCACGGTCACGGAGCTTCGACGTGGCCGTGCGAGGACGTAAAGGCTGTTTCCCACTTTCACGGCCACATCGAAGCTCCGTGACCGTGGCACCCAATTACCGAGATTCAACAAGGCGATGGCCCTGCGCGACGAGCGACTCGCAACCACGATCAAGTTAGACTCTCGCACGCTTCGAGTTGTCCACCGTGGACGACCTCTGTATTCCTCGATCTTGAGGCTGATTTGCCGTGAACGCGATTCCCGATGATGAACGAAACGGCCAGTCCGGCGGAAACCATTCCGAGCCGAGCCGCTATGAGCTGACACTGCTTCGCGCACTGGCGCGGGAGTTCCCGAACATCGACTCGGCGCTGGCCGAGATCGCGCGGCTGTCGGCGGTGCTGACTCTCCCCAAGGGGACCGTGCATGTCATCAGCGACATTCACGGCGAAGACAAGAAGCTGCGGCACGTCATCAACAATGCCTCGGGAACGCTGCGGCCGCTGGTCGAGCGTCTCTTCCAGCGACGGATGGAACCGAAACAGTTTCAGGAGTTCCTGACGCTGATCTTCTATCCGGCCGAGGTCACGCAGCGGCTGGAGCAGACCCTGACGGACCGCGAGGAACTGCGAGCCTTCGCGCGGCGGACGCTGCGGCACCAGTTCGAGTTGGTGCGAGTGTTGGCCTCGCGCTACAGCCTGAAGCGCGCGATGCAGGTCTTTCCGCGCGAGTACGCTGACCTCTTCTCCGAGATGCTGCACGAGCCAACCAACGAACGAGGCCGCGAATTCGTCGAGGCCATCGTCGATGAACTGCTGCTGCGCGGTCGGGCACTGCACCTGATTCACATCACCGGCCGGCTGATCCGCAACCTGGCGATCTACGAGCTGATCATCGGCGGCGACTGCTGGGATCGCGGCCCGCGCGGCGATCGCGTCGTCGATTACCTGCGGGACCAGCCGAACGTCTCGTTCATCTGGGGCAACCACGACGTGGCGTGGCTCGGTGCCGGACTGGGTCACGAGGCTCTGATCTGCCACGTCTTGCGAGTCTCGCTGCGGTACAGATGCCTCGGCCAGCTCGACGAAGGCTACAGCATCCCGCTCACGCCGCTGGAGCATCTGGTCCGCACCGTCTACGCCGACGATCCGGCCGCTCACTTCCGCCCCAAGACCCGCGGGATGCGTGAGGATCTGATCGTGGCCCGCATGCAGAAGGCGGCGGCCATCATGCAGTTCAAACTGGAAGGACAGATGCTCGCGAGGCACCCCGAGTGGCAACTCGATCATCGCCGCCTGCTCCACCGGATCGATCATGCCAAAGGCACGATTGAAGTCGATGGCGTGGTGTATCCGTTGCGAGACACGCTGCTCCCCACGATCGACCCCGCCGATCCGTACACGCTCTCGCCCGAAGAGCGTGAGTGCCTGGGGCGGCTGAGGTACTCGTTCACTCACAGCCAGAAGTTGTCGGAACACTTGCACTACATCGTCGGCAACGGCTCGATGTATCTGCGGCGAGACGATCACCTGATCTTCCACGGCTGCGTCCCGTGCGATGAGCGGGGCGAGTTCCTGCCGATGCCGATCGAAGGCGAACAGCTCAGCGGCCGTGCGATGTTCGACGCCATCGAACGGGTCGTCGCGCGGGCGATGGAGCAGCGGCAGGAGCAGCACCTCGACCTGCTGTGGTATTTGTGGAGCGGTCCGCGCTCACCGCTGTTTGGCAAGGACCGCATCGCCACGCTCGAACGAGACTTCATCGCCGACAAGACACCACACCACGAGACCAAGGATCCGTACTTCGCCCTGATCCACGAGCCGTGGTTCTGCGAAAAGGTGCTCGCCGAGTTCGGTGTCGATCCCGCCCGCGGCCTGATCGTCAACGGCCACGTCCCGGTGAAGATCGAGGCGGGCGAATCGCCGATCAAACGCAGCGGCAAGGCGATCACCATCGACGGAGCTTTTTCGGAAGCCTACGGCGACCACGGATTCACGCTGGTCCTCGAAGCCGACCGCACGGTCCTCGCCAAGCATCATCACTTCGAGTCGGTCGATGCGGCGGTGCGCGACGGCGTGGACATCGTCCCCAGCATCACCGCCGTCCGCGAATGGGAACACCCCCGCCGCATGGCCGACACGGAACGAGGCGACCAGTTCCGCTGCGACATCACCATGCTCGAACGCCTGATCGAACTCTACCGCAACAACGACCTCCGCCAGGACGACTGGCGACAGGCCGTGCGGTCGTGAGAGGAGGTCGGCTCCTTGCTCGGGTGGCCCCGCTTGTTTCAAGCGGGGTGCGTCAGCACAAGTAATCTTGGACGGACGTTGATGGAGAGGATGGGGCCGAATCCCATTCCAACCTGATCCCGAGTTTCTTGTGCCTGCGGCACCCAGCTTGAAGCAAGCTGGGCCACCCGGCGCACTATCCGAGCCGAGTCACCCAGTCCCACGACCGTCACACTTTCGGCAATTCCAGTCGGCAGCAGCCGAAGTCCAGGCAGTCGTTTCCTCGTCGGCCCTTGACGAAAACAGACGGGGTTAGCTGGTATTCAACGAACCGGCCGAGTTTGTTTCGCTCGACGAGTCCTCCGTGGTGCAGAATGGCCAGATGATGCGACGCCATCACGATTGTGACATCCAACTCAACGGCCAGTTCTCCGACGTTGCGCGGTCCGCTCCGCAGGCAATTGACGATTTTCAACCGCACCGGATCACTGAGCGCTTTCAGTGACTCGGCACACTGGTCCGGCTGCAAGGCTGATTCGCCGGGTGGCGTGGTTCGCGTCGGCATGGTGCGATCCTGTTGCATCGGCATTCGCGGTGTTTTCGTGCGATCTGTCGATGATCTCTGTCGGAGACGGGAAATGTGAGAGGTCAGCGATATGCTGGCGTCGAACGATGCGGACAACAAGTCGCGCGGATATCGAATGAAAACTCAACGAACCAACCTTCACTGTGTGGGTCAAGATGATTGAGTTCATCGCCGTGAACTGCCAGCCTTTCGGACGGCAGTTTCACGGTTGTGCAGCTTGGTCGAGTCGTACCATCCAAATGTTGCGGTACTGAACAGCCTGCCCGGCGTCTTCGAGAATGATCCCCGCCGGTTCGATTCCAACGGCGAGTGGCGACCCCTTGGTGGGACGTTCGAGGGCCACTCGCTCTTGGGCTGTGATGCCGTTGTGAACCACGGTCAACTCGCCGGGCTTCTGGACCTTTCCCTCGGCGGTCAACTCGGGAGAAGTGATGGTCAAGTCGAGCGACTGCCACTCCCCGGGTGGGAGCGATGCTGCTTCACGGGGCGCGTGCTGACCAAAGACCGCACCGGAGATGTCGTTGTCGGCAAACTCTCCGAATCCGTTCTTGATCCGAGGGAAGCCAAAATCGTCAAGGATCTGCACCTCATATCGACCCCTGAGAAAGACACCGCCTTGGCCGCGCGCTTGCTCGCGCGATTCGGGGAGATAGGGCGTCCGATACTCCATGTGAATCTGACAGTTTCGGAACGATTCACGGCTGGGAAGATGCTGCCGCTCGAATGTGGCGTTACCTTCAACGGGGACGTTCTCCAACGCGCCGTCGCGAACGCGCCAACGAGGATTGCCTCCCACAGCGACCTTCCATTGATCGAGATGCGTTCCGTCAAACAGCACGATGGCTCCCGGCAGCGGCTTCGCGCCGAGGTCACTCGGCTTGACGACATGTCGCTTCAGTGAGAAGCCTCCCTTGTAGTTCTTACCGTTCGAGTATCGTCCGTTCAGTTCGCCCTCTTTGATGTACGCCTTGTAGTCGAACATCCCAAGCGGCCCGAGGTTGATCTGCGTCGCGAACTCGATCCGGCCATCGATCAGGGCCGTGCCGTTGAGTGAGAATGTGAACGATTCACTATCCTGTTCGCCTCCGTCATAGGCGACGAACGTGGCGCGGTACTCGCCTTGTCCCAAACCGATGATTTTGCCGGTCAGCTTGCCGTTGCCTCCGCCGTCGATGTTCCACTCTCCGAGCCAGTTGCCTTGTGAGGGATCGACGATGCCGTTGTCAGCCGCACGACTCAATGTGAATTGCGTCAATACCACGAAACTTGCCAACCAGACCGTCGCTCGTGACATCGGCCACTCCTGACTTTGAAGCCTTCGGAAAACAGCGGCACTTCGATTTTAGAACTCGCCCACAAACTCGCCGCCATTCCGTGAGACAAGGGCATCGTAGACAACGACATCAAGGTTCTCGGAGATGAAGCGAACCGCACCGTCACCCATCAGATGATGCGCACCGCCCGTGTGTTGGCTCGATGGTCCGTAGAGTTGACCAATGGAATTGGGAAACACACCACCGGGGAAATAAGGTTTGTAGTTGATCGAGTTGGACGTTCCCGCAAATGTCGGACTCGCCAAGTTTGTCCAACGAGCCGCCACGGACGCGCTAGTTCCGTCAATCCACACGGACGCCGACTGTTCGCGCGTCTCCGTGATGACCACCGTATTTGAACTCCCATCGGGAATGTCGCGAAATCCCATTTTTGAACCGGGAAACATCACGCCTTCCGCCGGCACTGCTCCGGCCAGCCCCAAGACCGTCTTGGCACCGAGTGCAACATAGTTACGGATCGCAAAGTTGGGGTTGTTCAACGACCCTGCCGTGTACAGTGGATCGGAACTCATCGACTGCCCCGAGTAGCTGGGGCAGCGATAGAACGTCAAGACTTTGAAGGCTGCGGTGCGGTTGGCCGGTGCCAATGAAGAGACGTTGTAGTCGATTGTGCCGTACAGGCTCGCTTGATCGACGTACGGCAGAATGAGACTGGCGAAGCTGTGCAGATGAATGTTGGGATCACTTGGACCCGTGCCGGGATAACCCCAAACCCCCTTCGTGAGACCGCTCGTACTACTGGGCGGAAATACACTGGCGGTGCTCTCGTAGTTGTGTAACGCCAGGCCGATCTGCTTCAAGTTGTTTTTGCACTGCGTCCGTCGCGCGGCCTCACGAGCCTGTTGGACGGCCGGTAGCAACAGGGCAATCAGCACGGCGATGATCGCGATGACAACCAGCAACTCGATCAACGTGAAACCTCGGCGGCGAAGCATGGCGGGACTCCTTGGGCGGGAAGGCGGGGCGGGCTACTCTCTGACATCTGTCAGAATACCGTAACGACGGCTTGCCACTGTCGCAAGCGTATTGACTCGCTTGGCGTGGTGGCCCGGCGCTTTTTCAGGGTCAGGACCGGGGTCAGGCACTTCGGAATTCGGAATTGGCCGATTTCAGCGGCGGCCT
>JAYUFF010000558.1:0-13256 GCA_043738825.1 Schlesneria sp. | reverse complement strand
GGGTTGGTTGTCAAAGTGCCGCGCACTGCTCGTCCGCTACGACAAGAACTGGTTCAATCACCTCGGACTCATTCCACTCGCCTGCGCCTTGCTGTGGTATCGACGTGCTCATCAACTCGGTGCGGGGTAATCGGCTTTTGAGATAGTTTTTTAGTGGCATGGAACATGGAAGCTGTCCTGAACACTACGTATGATAGTGGAGGAGAGACGTGATGCGAGTCTGCTGGCGAGTGTTGTTAGCTTTGTTGCTGGTCGTGGTGCCCTGCGCGAGACCGTGCGTCGCGCAGGACTCGACCGCAAACAAGGCCACGAATCGCGATGGCTCTTCGTTTGAGACGGTCGTCGCGCCGCTGTTGGCTCGCCGCTGCGCGGGTTGTCATGCGGGGGACGAGGCCAAGGGAAAGCTCGACCTGACGACGCGCGAGAAGCAGTTGGCGGGTGGTGAGAGCGGTCCCGCACTCGTGCCCGGTCAGGTTGAGAAGAGTCTGCTTTGGCAGCGAGTCGTGTCAGACGAGATGCCTCCGAAGCATCCACTCACAGAGGACGAGAAACGTCTGCTCAAGACGTGGATCGAAATGGGGGCCGCCTGGTCCGGCGGGGCGCTCAATCCACTCGCGGTCTCGTCCGAGCATCGGGCCGGGTTTGACTGGTGGTCGCTGCAACCGTTGACGAAGGCGAGTGTGCCCGATGCGCGAGATGCGTCGCGATTTCGTCAGCCACTCGATGCGTTCGTCGCAGCCCAGCTTGAGGCTCGCGGTTTGAAGCCGTCGCACGAAGCCGACCGACGGACGCTGATTCGGCGATTGTCGTTCGATCTGCTCGGGCTGCCGCCTTCTCCGGACGAGGTCGATGAGTTTGCGAACGATCCCGCGCCGGATGCGTATGAGCGGCTCGTCGATCGGCTGCTGGCATCGCCTCATTACGGCGAGCGTTGGGCGCGACACTGGCTCGACGTGGTGCGGTTTGGCGAGAGCAACGGCTTCGAGCGGGACTTGCCTCGACCCAATGCGTGGCATTACCGCAACTGGGTGATCGACGCCCTCAACCGTGACGTGCCATACGACGAGTTCGTGCGCTGGCAGCTCGCGGGAGACGTGATCGCTCCCGATGATGTCGAAGCGATGAAGGCGGTTGGCTTCCTGGTGGCCGGTGCGCACGACACGGTCGTTCCCGTTGTCGATCGCATGCGGGCCATGATGCGGCAGGACGAACTGGAGGACACGGTCGGCACCCTGAGTCAAACATTCCTCGGCCTGACTGTGAACTGCGCCCGCTGTCACGATCACAAGTTCGACCCGATCTCCACGCGCGAGTACTACCAGATCGCGGCGGCGCTGTCGGGGGTCGATCACGGCGAGCGAGACTTCACGTCATCCGAGGTGACTCGGCAGTTGAACGAGACTCAGTCGCGCATCGACTCGCTCGCCAGGCAGCTTCGTGAACAAGAGTCTCCGATCCGCGAGGCGGTTCTTGCAGAGAGAAAGCAAGTGAGTGAGACGAAACGAGAGGAAGACCCCTCCCCCCCGGCCCCTCACCCCGCAAGGCCGGGGCGAGAGGAGAAAATCAAAGCCGCACCAACGCCGCTCGCCGCGTGGGACTTCGCGCGAGACCTCAATGACCAGCTCGGCGGGATGCACGCGACGCTGCACGGCTCGGCGAAGTTGGAGGCGGGTGGGTTGCAAGTAGACGGAACGACCGCGTTCGCCAGCACCGCGCCGCTGGCTCGCGATCTCGTCGAGAAGACGCTCGAAGTGCGAGTCCGATTGAAAACACTCGACCAGCGCGGCGGCGGCGCGATCTGTTTGCAAACGACGGACGGCCAACAGTTCGATGCGATCGTCTTTGGTGAGAACGAGCCGCGTCGCTGGATGGCGGGCAGCAACGGGTTTGTCCGGACGCTGTCGTTTGAAGGGACCGCCGAAGAGCAGGCCGACAAAGAGTTCGTCGTCATCGCGCAGGTCTATCGCGCCGACGGGACGATCACCGGCTATCGCAACGGCCAGCCGTATAGCAAGCCGATCCGCAAGGACGCCGCCTTGAAGTACGAGGCCGGGAAGTCGCAGATCGTCTTCGGTCTCAGACACGGCACGTCGGCGGGAGACAATCGAATGCTCAGCGGCCTCATCGCGTCGGCGCGTTTGTACGACAAGGCCTTGTCGGCGGAAGAGGTCGCCATCGCGGCAGGCTCGGCCAACACGTTCGTCACCGAGGCTGAAATCGCAGCGAAGTTGCCTGTTGAAGATCGTGCGACGCGAGCCGCAAGCCAGGCCGAACTCCACGCCCTGCGACTCAAGCACGCCGACCTCACGAAGAACGGGCCGGTCAAACTTTACACGGCCATCGCGACGCAACCGCCTCCGATGAAGGTCCACCAGCGCGGCAGCGTGACTTCGCTCGGCGAAGAGGTTGCTCCCGCAGGCCTCGCCGCTATCAAGGGCCTCGATGCCAGCTTCGGCCTCAAGCCCGACGCGATCGAGTCGCACCGTCGATTGGCCCTCGCGAACTGGATCACCGACTCACGCAACCCGCTCTTCGCGCGCGTGATGGCAAATCGAGTCTGGCACTATCACTTCGGCACGGGCTTGGTCGAGACTCCCAACGACCTCGGCTTCCACAGTGGCAGGCCGAGTCACCCCGAGTTGCTGGAATGGATCGCTGGAGAATTTAACGGCCGTCAGGCCGGAGTCCTCCCCTCGCCCCCGTCCTCGGGGGAGAGGGCTAGGGTGAGGGGGCTGAGTGGCGAGAGCGATTCGCCACGTCAATCCGCATCCATTCTTCCTCCCTCCCCTCGGCGGGGAGGGCCGGGGAGGGGGGCCGATGAAGTGTCCGACATCAAATCGCTATCCGCCCCCCTCCCTAACCCTCCCCGCCGAGGGGAGGGAACCGGAGCAGACGAAGACGAATCGAAAGCCCCCCTCAACCTAACCCTCTCCCCCGAAGACGGGGGCGAGGGGACAAGGCCAAGACAAAGCTTTTCGATCAAACGCCTTCACCGCCTCGTCGTCACCTCGGCCACGTACCGGCAGGCTTCGACGTTCGACGAAGCCGCCGCGAAGGTCGATGCGGGCAACCGGCTCCTCTGGCGGATGAACCCGCATCGGCTGGAGGCCGAGTCGGTGCGAGATGCCATGCTCTCCGTGGCGGGTGAGCTGAACAACGAACTCGGCGGCAAAGGCTACTCCGACACGAACTCGTACTTCTTCAAGGGGACTCCGTTCTACGACCCGATCGATCCGACCGGCTACACGAACCATCGTCGCACGGTCTATCGCATGTCGGCGCGAGGCGGTCGCAGCCCGTTTCTCGACACGTTCGACTGCCCCGACCCGAGCACCACCACACCAAAACGTTCGTCCACGGTGACTCCACTTCAAGCGTTATCGCTCATGAATCATTCGTTCGTCCTGCGCATGGCCGATCAATTTGCGAGCCGACTGAAGAGGGAGTCCGGTGAATCGGTAGAGGTTCAAGTTCGCGCAGCCTATCGCCAACTCTACGGTCGCATTCCTAATGCTGATGAGGTTGCAATGAGCGTTGATTTCATAAAGCGTCGCGGACTTCCCGCGTTCTGTCGCGCGATGTGGAACTCGTCCGAGTTTTTGTTTGTGGACTGACCATCAGAGTCTAATGGTTCGATGATGCGCCTGCTGTTTCTGTCTCTCGGATTGTTCGAGATAGAGATCTTTCAGCACAATCCAAATCAAACAAGGACGTAAAAGGTGTTCTTTCATGAATGACAGGCACATTTTTTACGGTATTGAGCTCAGTAGGCTAAAGAAGATTTTCGGTTCAAAGGACGAGAGATTTATTGAGGAGATTCTTTTGGAGCGTGCTCAGGACTTCCAAAACAACGACTCCTATTTTTCTGATGACATTCAATTCGACAGGTTTGATTCAGAAACAGCTCTTCGCGAAATCGTCGCTGGATCGATACGAAGTCGTCAGTACTCTGAAAAAATGTTTGCCCGTGTTCTTAAGGTCATTTGTAAGCAAATTGGTGAGTTCCTTGGCGAGGCCATCGCAATTCGCGACCATCCGTACAAGTCAAAGTTGCTCGCTTCAGGTGTACCGATCCCAATTCCGCATGTGCCTTACGATCCTTATCAATTCTCCAACAACTTGGAGATTGGATTTCTTGATTGGAAGGACATCCCGGGGGAAATTCAACGTATCGAGCAAGCACCACAACGAGCGAAGCCATCGTATGTACTTGAGTTACTTTCGTGGTTCCGGCCTGGGTTGGTGGGACGGATCATGAATCAATTGTCTGGTCCCTCGCTCGTCAAAGACATGCAGGACTACAAGGACGTACTGATGAGAGCACACAACAAAGGTCTCTCTGTTGTTTCAATCTGCGACTTTGAGCCGTAATGCGGATCGAATTGACCATTTGAATAAAGAAAGAATCTCATCATGCGTTCAAGGCGCGACTTTCTCTCTTGGTCCACGCACGGCCTGACGGCGACGGCGTTGATGAGTTTGCTTCAGCGAGACGGTTCGCTGCGTGCGGCCGATGCGTTGACGAAGGCGTCGCAGACGCAGACCGCCACGCCGGGTGAGGCTGCCGATCCGCCGCCGCATCTCGCGCCAAAGTGTCGGCGGGTGATTCACCTCTACATGTGTGGAGGGATGAGTCACCTCGACTCGTTTGACTACAAGCCGCTGCTCCAGAAGTATCACGGCCAGCCGCTCCCTTCGACCGAGAAGCCCGAGACCTTCTTCGGAAAGATCGGCCTCATTCGGAAGAACGACTGGGAGTTCCAGCAGCGTGGCGAGAGTGGCCTCTGGATTTCGGACCTCTTCCCTCACATTGCGGGCGTCGCGGATGAACTGACCGTGATTCGCTCGATGATCGCCGACTCGGCCAATCACACGCCGGCAACGTTTCAGGCCAACACCGGCTTCCGCTTGAACGGCTTCCCCGTGATCGGGTCGTGGCTGAGTTATGGCCTGGGGTGCGAGACCGACGATCTGCCCGCGTACGTCGTCCTGCCCGATCCGCGCGGCTTTCCGGCGGGTGGAACGATCAACTGGTCGAACGGGTTCCTGCCGGCTCGACATCAGGGAGTCGCCTTTCGGACGAAGGGGAATCCGATTGATGATTTGTTTCCCGTGTGGCCGAATCGCACTGAATCGGGCAACGTCTCGCGGAGCGAGACGGCTACCGTGGACAGCGAAGCCGAGCGCGAGACGCGCGAGTTCGTGGCGGCGATCAACCGGCGGCATCAGGCGACTCGACCCGAAAGCGATCTCGCGGCGCGGATCAAAAGCTACGAACTGGCGGCCAAGATGCAGTTGTCGGTCCCGCGCGTGACCGATCTCGCGGGGGAGACCGCCGCGACTCAGGAGGCTTACGGACTGAACCGCGACGAGACCGCCGAGTTCGGTCGAAGTTGTTTGCTTGCGCGGCGACTGCTGGAGCAGGGCGTGAGGTTTGTCCAACTCTTCGCGGGCGGTTCGTTCGGCTCGCCGCGCATCAACTGGGACGGCCACGAAAGTGTGAAAGAGAATCACACGCAGGAGGCGCTGCGAGTCGATCAACCGGTCGCCGCCCTGCTGCGCGATCTGCGTCAGCGCGGAATGCTCGACGACACGCTCGTCCTGTTCACGACCGAGTTCGGCCGCACGCCGTTCGCCCAGTCCGAAGCCAACACCGTCGGCGGCGGACGCGATCACAACATGTACGGCTTCAGCGTCTGGATGGCCGGCGGCGGCCTGAAGCACGGAATCAGCCACGGCTCGACAGACGATGTCGGCTGGAAATCGGTGGACAAGCCGGTCTACTGGCACGACTTCCACGCGACGGTTCTCAACCTGCTCGGCATCGACCACCAGCGCCTGACGTACTACCACAACGGCATCGAACGCAGGCTGACAAATGTGCATGGCGAAGTCGTGCGCGACCTGCTGGCGTGAGGATTCGTAGGGTGGGCACCGCCCACCACCGATGCCGTGCCGATGGGATGGTGGGCAATGCCCACCCTCCAGAACTGAACAAACACCGTTGGAACGACTTCGCATGGACGACTTCAACTTCACCAGCGCCAATCGGGGCCAACACGCGACCGATGACGATGTGGATTGGAAGTGTAAGTTCGACGCGTGGACCAGCCGCCTCCGCGCCCGACAGGTGGCCTTGAAGGCGGCAGCCGCCGGTCCGGCTCCCTACGTCGTGCTGGCTTCGTTTGGAGTCCTGCTCGGGTTCGGATCGCTCCGCGATTTGATCGCCATGTTCATCGTGTGGTTCTCGACGATCGTTCTGGCTGGGGCCTATGTCGCGCTGGTCGGTTATGGCAGCGCGTGGGTGGCCCACCGGTTCGCGTATGGCACGGCGGTCCCGGTGGAACGACTCGCGCTCGCTCTGGTGTGGACGGCGAACTTCACCTTGTGGGGCTGGGGCCTTGTCGGGCTGCTCTCAACGCTGTGATCGAACGAGGAACAGTCGTCATCGTTCCGAGTCACCCTTAAACTGGCAACGAGGTTTTCCTCAGACCAACGTAGCCATCATCGCTCCGCGTGATGAGCCTTTTGAGATCAGGCGTCCACTTTTGAAAGGCTCATCACGCGGAGCGATGATGGCCACATTGAAAACAACACCAAAACGAAAGGCAACGCGATGAAAGCAAACTTCAAAACGGGAGCGGTGTGGTTGGTGATCGGAGCGGCGCTGGTGTGGATCGCCCGGCCGGGTGATTGGGTGCGGCCGGTGACGGCTCAAACGGGATCGCCCGCTGCGGTGGTCGAGTGGGAGTACAACTCGCAGAGCGTTGATGCCGCTTCGATTCAGACGAAGCTCACCGAGCTTGGCAGCGCGGGCTGGGAGGTCTTCTCGGTGACGAGTACCGACGGTGTGGTCGATAACGCGGGCGACGGCAAACCGCACGTTGTCACTCAGCGGTTTGAAGTCACGGCCAAACGCGCCAGAAAGAAATAGGCCGCGATGCCCGTTGCTCGACAAGTCCTCACAGAATCAGCATCGCGTCACCGTAGCTGAAGAAGCGGTACTGCTCGGCGATCGCGGCTTGATAGGCATCGCGAATGAAGTCGGCTCCCGCGAAGGCGCTGACCAGCATGAGGAGCGTTGACTTCGGCAAATGGAAATTTGTCAGCAGCGCGTTCACGATTCGGAACGAGTAGGGCGGGCGAACGAACAGCCGCGTCTCGCCGCTCCACGCTTGCAGGCCGCCGTGGAGCATGGCCGATTCGAGCGTTCGCAGACTCGTCGTGCCGACGGCCACGACGCGACCGCTTCGAGCTTGAGCCGCCTGGATTTCGCGAACGGCTGCCGCTGGCAACTCGCACCATTCCGAGTGCATCTGGTGATCGGCAAGGTTTTCGACCGCGACTGGCCGGAACGTACCAAGACCCACATGGAGCGTGACCTCAGTCCGCGCGATCCCCGTCGATTGGCAGGTATCGAGCAACTCGGGCGTGAAGTGGAGACCGGCCGTGGGTGCGGCGACCGATCCCGGCTGGCTCGCGAAGACGGTTTGATAGCGTTCCCAATCATTGGCCTCAGGAGTCTGGCGGTCGAAGTACGGCGGCAATGGCAGCGTGCCGAACCGCGCGAGCAGATCGACCGCCGTCCCGGCGAGTGACGGCTCGAACACGAAGATGCCGTCGGACTCGCGGCCGATCAGTTTCAGAAAGAGTTCTTCTCCCGTTGCCGATCGCACGAGAACGGTCTCGTCAGTCTTGAGGTAGCCGCGCGTCTGGCCGATCAGTTTCCAATGGCCCTGCGAATCGTTGCTCAGGTAGAGTCCCTCCCACTTGCCGCCGGTGGCGGCTCGCGTCCCGAAGAGTCTCGCGGGGAGGACTCGCGTGTTGTTGAAGACGAGGCAATCTCCCGCAGTCAGCAGTTCGGGCAGGTCGCGAATCGAATGATGGGCGATCTTGCCCGTCTGCCGATAAAGGACGAGCAGCCGCGAGGCGTCGCGTTCGGCGAGCGGTTGCTTCGCGATCAGGTGTTCGGGCAGCGTATAGTCGTAGGCCGACAGGTGGTCGAGGTTGGGCACGCGGTGGCTCGTGGAGTAGGTTTGTAACCTGCCCGTGTCAGGTGGAAACTCTCGTGGAAACAGCGGACTGGCAGGTTACAAACCTGCCCCACGACCCTTCTTCAAAAGGTGGCCAGCGTGGGATCGCCCCAGCGGTCAGAAGTTAGGACATTGTGCCTCGCAGGGAAACCCTTCATGAAGACGGTTGAGTCGGCTCCGATTCCGATCGCGTTCTGCATCACCGAACTTGATCGGGGTGGAGCCGAACGGGCATTGAGCCAACTCGTGCTGGGACTCAACCGAGATGAATGGCTGCCGCGCGTCTATTGCCTCGGTTCGCGAGGCCACTTTGCCGACGTGATCGAAGCGGGTGGAGTGGCCGTCGAATGTTTCAATGGCAAGGGAGCGATGAGCCTCCCGCGCGTGTTGCTGCGACTCACGCTGGCACTGCGCCGCTTTCGGCCGACCGTGCTTCAGACCTTTCTGTTTCACGCGAACATCATCGGACGAATCGCCGGACGACTGGCGCGAGTCCCGCGCATCGTCTCGGGAATCCGAGTCGCCGATCGTCGCAGCCGTTGGTACGGCCGGCTCGATCGGTGGACGAACGGACTCGTCGATCACAACGTCTGCGTGAGCCAGGGCGTCGCCGACTTCTCGATCTTGGAAATAGGACTCACTCCCCACAAGTTGTCGGTCATTCCGAACGGAGTCGATTACGAATTTTTTGCTGCCGCGACCCCGGCCGACCTGACCCAGTTTGGTGCTCCTCAAGGCTCACCGGTCTGCATCACGGTCGGCCGGTTGGAAGAACAGAAGGGGATCGATGTTTTGTTGACTGCCGCCTCGCTCGTGCTGCGCGATCATCGCGACTGTCACTTCCTGATCGTCGGAGATGGCTGTGATCGTGCTGCTCTGGAGAACCAAGCGACTCAACTCGGCATCGCGAACTCGGTCCACTTCGTCGGCCAGCGTGCGGACGTTCCGAACCTGCTCAAAGCATCATCGGTGTTCGTGCTTCCCTCGCGCTGGGAAGGGATGTCGAACGCGCTGCTCGAAGCAATGGCGGCTGGCCTGCCCGTCGTGGCCACAGCGGTGGAAGGCTCCACCGAACTGGTCCGTTCGGGTGAGACGGGACTGCTCGTTCCGGCAGGCCGATCCGAGGAGCTTGCCACCGCCATTCGGCACGTCCTCGACGGCGCTGGCCGCGCACGCGAGATGGCCATTGCTGCACAAGCTCTTGCAAGGCAAGGCTATACGGTCGAGTCCGCAGTCTCGGGGTACGGCGGTCTCTACCGCCAACTCACCCGGCGCGACTGATTTCGGTGCTTCTCCAAGCCTGCCGAAGATTTTTCTGAAAATCTTCAATCTCTTACCTGCCAACGGACTGCGCCCGAGTTCTCGGTCCACGCGAGCCATCTCCGAAAAGTGCCACTTGATTCATTCGGTGCGATTGGTAAAGTCTCGCACCCGTGGGGACGAATGGGGAAACTTGGTGACAAATGGCACTGACGGGGACATATCTGCGAACGCTCGACGACAAGAAGCGTGTCGCCGTTCCCAAGCGTCTGCGCGACGACTTTGGTGAGACGGAACTGAATTGCCTGATGATTGCTCCGGGAACCGAGCGGTCCTTGGTTGTTTACTCGATCCCGGGTTTTGAGCTGTTTGCGGCGAAGTTGAAGGCGGAAGGAAACCACCAAAAGTACCTGCGGCTATTTTACTCGGCAGCGGAACGAGTTGATCTGGACGGTCAGGGCCGAGTCCGCATCCCGGATCGACTGGCCGAGTACGCTGGGTTGAAGCGGGACGCCTATTTGTTGGGAGTTCAAGACCACGCGGAATTGTGGGACAAGGAAGCGTGGGAAGGGTTCATGACGGTACACACGCCCGCCTTCGATGAGTTGGCGGCGAGAGCTTTGGGAGGGTAACAGACAAGGAAGTTTCCGCTGGCGACCGGGCTATGCGGACGGACAAGGCCGGAACGGACGCCGGGCCTTGGATAGTGCGGTTGGTCTTGCGGCAGCTTGACCTCCGCAAGTCATTCGCCCACGTGGCGCAGTCGCCGGGGGGCAGGGACGCCGCCCGCGGCGAATGATTTGGTGAGACGACGCGATTCAGACGGCTCGGCCCAAGGATGGGACCGAGCCGTCTGTTTTTTCAGGGGTCAGAAGTTGATGGTCTAGGGTCGAGTGTTGACGGCCAGAGAAGAATGAAGTCTTCAATCCTGTCTGCTTCTGACCATCAACCCTCCACAGTAGACCATCAACTCCTGACTTCACCTCTCGCCATCTCACAGATGGTCTTCACACAAAATGGCCTCTTTCGGTATAAGCCCGCTCGAAATTCATGGCCGCTTGTTCATGTCCGGCGAAGTTGACCGAATGCCAGAACCTTCCGCAGCTCGACACGTCCCGGTCCTGTTGCGGGAAGTCGAACGGGTGCTCGATCTGAAACCGGGCCTGATCGTGGTGGATGGAACCGTAGGGGCGGGAGGTCATTCGAGAATGATCGTCCGCCGGATCGGTTCCGAGGGAACACTGATTGGACTGGACCGCGACCCGATGATGCTGGCACTCGCGGCGCAGGTGCTGCCCGAGTCGAGCCACGTCCTCTTGAAGCAGGCCAGCTATGTGGAGTTGCCGGACGTGCTGACGGGCCTCGGTTTGTCGGGCGTCGATCGAGTGTTGTTGGATCTCGGTTTGTCGTCGGATCAGTTGGCGGATGCCTCGCGCGGGTTCAGCTTTCTGGCGGAAGGGCCGCTGGATTTGAGGTTCGACAAAAGTCGCGGCCAGTCTGCGGCGGAGTTTCTGCGGACAACATCGGAGAGTGAGTTAGAGCGAGTGCTGCGTGAGTACGGCGAGGATTCAGGGAGCCGTCGGATAGCAAAGTTCCTAGTCGAACGAGCGGCCTCGAAACCGATTGAGACGGGGGCCGAGTTGGCCGACGCGATTGCCGAGTGTTTGGGAATTCATCGACGTGAGGCGGGAGACAAGCATCCGGCGACTCGGGCCTTTCAGGCGCTGCGAATCGCGGTGAATGATGAGTTGGAGCATGTGGCTCGCGGTTTGGAAGAGAGCGTGTTTGGAGTACTCAAGCGGGGCGGACTGGCGGCCGTGATCACGTTTCATTCGTTGGAAGATCGAATCGTCAAGCAAGAGTTTCGTCGGACGGATCGCTGGGACAATCTGACGACCAAGCCGATCGTGGCGACTCACCAGGAAACACGATTCAACCCGCGCAGTCGCTCGGCCAAGCTGAGGGTGGCTCGCAAGTTGGCGTGAATCGCGGACAAAAAAATAGAAGAAGTAGCCCCCTCACCCTAATTCTACTGTGACGGTTCGTGTCATCGAGTTGAGTGAAAAGTGATCAGTGCAAAGTAAAAGGCACTCCCATCTGTCGCCAAGCCAGGCGCGACGACAGTCAGACAACACATCACGGCCGCTGTTCGCGTTTGAAAGAGTCCCTGTTTTTCCCACTTTGCAATTTGCACTGCTCACTTTTCACTTTGCACTGAATCTTTCACCCCTGAGAGGAAGGAGCCTCCATCATGACGCGCGAAACCAAAGTCGGCCTGTTGATGGTCGTAATGCTGGTCGGCGTGTTTGGCTTCATGGTCTACAAGCAAATGCATCGGCCTTTGGAAGGACTGGCCGAGCAGAAGGCTGAATCCGTCACGCCGGAAAGCGAGGCCGAAGTGTTGCCGTTCGCCAACAGCGGCGACAAGGGCGACGGGCTGACTCCGCCCAACAACCAAGTCATTACCGCAGCGGCTGCCGCACCGGCGGTGATTCCCGAGAACAAATCGGCCGTGCGAGTGGCTCCGCGTGCCGAAACGCCGCGCGATCCGGACCCGTTCGACTTTCAGCCGACTCCGACCACGAACGTCAAACCGAAACTGCCGACTTCGATTCCCCGCGACGACGATTTCTTCGACGCCCAGTCGAAGCCGACCGTTGCCGTCCAGAAGCCCGAACCAGTGATCGTATCGTCGTCGCCGGTGGCCTCGTCCGATCCGTTTATGGAAGAGCCGAAGCCAACCGCTCGGACCAACGTCTCGGCCGTTCAAAACAACGTGCCCGTCGAGCGGCCAACCACGACGAACACCGATCCGTTTGAAGCGCCGCTGGAAGTGGCTCGACCCGCGCCACAAGCGGCCACTCAGTCGTCGCCGGTCGAGGATCCGTTCGAGCCAGTTCCGTCATCGGCCCCTGCCGCAGATCCATTCCTGGGGCAGACAAGCCCGCCAAACAAGACGGCTTCGCAACCCACGTTAGATTTTGAAGTCATCGAGGAACCCAAGCGAACGGCTCCGGCGTTGACGGCACCGGTGTTTGAACCGGCATCGTCCAATCAGACTCCGAGGTTTGAATCGGCCGCCACGGCACCAGCATCGTCAGACATCAGTTTCACGCCGCGAACGACAACTCCCGCGACGACGACCGCTGAAGAGGATCGTTTGGGTGGCTTCCGTCCCGTCGAGGTGAGCAAGCGGGCGATGAACGAGTTCACTCGGGAAGAGCGAACGGCCACGACGGCGATTCCCGCGAGCGATCCATTCGATGCGGCGCGTCGTCCGGCACCGGCGGCTCGCATTGACGAAGACTTCGCACCGAGAACGACTTCGCAAACGCTCGTGCCGGGCGACACGTACAACATTGAACCCAACGACAACTACTGGACGATCTCCCGCAAGAAATACGGGACCGGGCGGTACTTCATGGCTCTGTCACAGCACAACTTGCAGGTCATCCCGGACCCCAAGCGGATGAAGCCCGGCGTCACGATTGCCACGCCGTCAACCGATGTGCTCGACAAGACCTATCCGACTTTGATCCCGAAGGCCGCTCCGTCGGATTCGGCCCCGGCGGGCGGGGTTGCCACGGCATCACCGGCGACTCGACGCACGAACGCCACGGCAAATGACGAGGCGGGTTTCTTTGTCTCGACCGACGGCACGCCGATGTACCGCGTCGGGAGCGAGGACACCTTGAGCGACATCGCCAAGCAGCATCTCGGCCGGTCGTCGCGATGGGTGCAAATCTTTGAGATGAACCGCGACACCCTTACAGACGGCAACACGCTCAAGGTCGGCACCCTGCTCCGACTTCCCGGCGACGCCAGTCGAGTTGACGTGGTGGGAACGCCCCGCACGGTTCGATAGGACAGCCACGGGATGGTCTTCAAAGTAGCCATCATCGCTCCGCGTGATGAGCCTTTTGAGGATCAGGCGTCTACTTCGGGAAGGCTCATCACGCGGAG
>JAYUFF010000557.1:0-1877 GCA_043738825.1 Schlesneria sp. | reverse complement strand
CCAGCGGATCCTTCGGGCTGAGTCCCGTGAACCACTCTTCAAAGCTGTCTTCGTCGAGCAGTTGTTCGATGCGGACGTGACCGGGCACCGTGAAGTGGTGGTCGCATTCGGGGCACAGGAACAGGTTCTTTTCGACCTGCTGGCGGAAGACCGTGCTCTTGCACGAGTCGCACGGAATCCACAGGCCCTCGGGGACGCCGCGCTTCTTGCGTGGGGCCTCTCCATTTTGATCGGTATCGGTTGTCGTCACGGCACTCATCGTTGCGGCGCTCCTGCCAGCCGGGCGAGGTTTTGAATGGCGGAAGTATAGTTTGGCTCGTCGAAAATCGCACTCCCTGCGACAAAGACCTGACATCCCGCCGCAGCGGCCTGTTCGATGGTGTCGGCCGCAATTCCGCCGTCAATCGAAAGCAGAGTCTTCGGTCCCACGAGTCGCTTCAATTGCCGCACCTTGTCGAGCACCTGCGGCATGAATTTCTGTCCGCCGAATCCCGGCTCGACACTCATCGTCAGCACGAGATCACACTCACCGAGAAACGGTTCGATCGAGGCGACAGGCGTCTTGGGATTGATCGCCAACCCAGCCAGTTTCCCCGCCGAGCGGATTCTCCGCAGCAAGGCCGTCGGTTCCGGAACGGCCTCGATATGAAAGGTGATCGCGTCGCAACCGGCTTTGAGGTAGTCATCCAGATACTTGGCCGGGTCTGAGATCATCAGATGCGCGTCGAAGAACGCCTCCGTGCGAGACCGAGTCGCCTGGATGACCATTGCACCATAAGACAGATTCGGCACGAAGTGCCCGTCCATCACATCCCAGTGCAACCACGAAGTCCCGGCCGCATCAAGCTGCTCGATCTCGTGAGCCAAGTCGCCGAAATCGCACTTCAACATCGAAGGGGCGATGACGGGAACGTTTGCAGGCCAGTTCGGCATGATGAACTCTGAAATGAGAGGGAACTTGTGGGATTCGCAAGGGAGCGACGGGATGCGTCATTGTCACACCGTTTCCGGAACGGGCTTCGGCGGGGGGAATGCCACCTTGAGATAGATGTCCGAGAGCGACAACGTGCAGTCGGGGGATTCGAGCTTCAACGTGGCGGACAATCCGACACTCTCTTCCAACTGCCAGACATCGCCTGCGCCGCGCGAATGGCGTTCGACGAATGGCTCGGCCTGATCGACGACGATGTATTCGCGCAGGGATTCGATCTGGCGGTAGTAACGGAATTTGGTGCCCCGGTCGAAGTCGGCCGTCGAGTCCGACAAAACCTCGATGACGACGAGCGGATTCGTCAGGGTGTCCAGACCTTTGTCTTCAAACTGCGGTTCCGAACAGACGACCACCACGTCGGGATAAACGTAGGGGCCGTTCGGAATCCGCGTTCGCATTTCACTCGAATAGACCTCGCACGGTTTGTCCTTCAGTTGCTGGCCGAGTTCGCCTGCGAGATTCGTCACGATCAGATTGTGCTCGCGCGATGCCCCGGCCATCGCAAAGACTTCGCCGTTGTAGAACTCGCTCTTGCACTCCGCCCGCCGTTCGAGAGCAACGTACTCCTCCGGCGAAACTCGACGAACGGGGGCGGTGGACATGCTGTTGCTCCATGTTTGCTGAATCGCGAAGCCAATCAAGCCAAGACCACGATATGAAACAGCCCGGCTGCGGGGAAGCAGTCGGGCTGTTCTTCTTCTGCCATTTGCTAACGGCTAATCGCCAACTGCTATTCTCACAGCCCCTTGTCGATGATCAGCTTCAGCAGATCGCCGACGCGGTTGCTGTAGCCCCATTCGTTGTCGTACCAGCTCACCAGCTTGAAGAAGCGGCTGTTGAGTTCGATGCCCGAACCCTTGTCGAAGATCGACGACGACTTGCTGTG
>JAYUFF010000556.1:0-1877 GCA_043738825.1 Schlesneria sp. | reverse complement strand
GCATCTCCGACGTGCTGAACTCGGACAGCGGTCCGCTCGCGGATGGCCCTGCCTCGCTCGACCTGTTGTTGGAGAGTCGCCCCGTGTCGATTGGATTGGGTCGGTTGTTGGAGGGCGTCATTTTCTCACAGGTCATCAAAGTGGTGGCCCCGGTAGCCGCACGCAAAAACGCGGTCGCTCGAACGTGGCTGCGAGACCGCTCAAACGACGAGCCTGATCCCATCGCAGATGCTGCTAAATCAAAAGCCTCTTCTCCCGACAACAAGCCGCGAACGAGTGCGGCGTACCTGTGGATTGTGCCGGGTTTCACGGTGATGTTCGCGTTCTTCATGATCAGTGTGATGGCTCGTTCGTTCATCGCCGAGCGGGACAACGGAACGCTCAAGCGACTGCTGCTCGCTCCGATCGGCACGGCCTCGGTGCTGATCGGCAAGACGGTTCCGTTCCTGCTCACGTCCGTTGTGCAGTGCTCGCTGCTGTTCCTCTGCGGCCGATTGCTGTTCGGAATGTCGTGGGGACCGAACCCGATCTACCTTGTTCCGGTCATCCTCTGCACGTCGCTGGCGGCTACGTCGCTCGGACTGCTGCTGGCCACGCTGGTCCACACGGACCAGCAAGTCTCGTCCTACGGGACGACTTTGATTCTCGTGCTGAGCAGCGTCAGCGGCTGCTTCTTCCCGCGCGAAATGTTCCCGCCGCTGATGAAGCGGATCAGCCTGTTCACGCCACATGGCTGGGCGTTGCGGGCTTTCGATGGCGTATTGACTCAGGCATCGGTGGATGTCGCGCAGGTAACGACCTGCTGCGCGATGCTGGTCCTGTTCACCGCCATTTTCTTCGCTCTCGGCTGGTGGCGGTTTCGCGCGGCGCACTGAGTTTTCGGCTACGATTCTGCGAGTCTTCATCTTTCTGCCGCTCTCTTTCTGTCTACGTCTTTGACTCGACAAGAGTGGGGAGACAGAAAGAGAGCGGCAGAAAGATGAAGACGATGATTTTTGTTGGCCGGACTTCGAGAGGGAGTGGACGATGCACGACTTTGAACTTTCTCGTCGTGATTTGTTGTGGCGAGTTGGCGGCGGCCTTGGAGGTGTAGCGCTGGCGTCGATGCTGAATCGCGACGGCGCGTCGGCTGCCGAGACCGGTGTCAAGACGGTCGTCTCCGCGCGGGGTGGCGTGCTCGACGTGATGCACTTCCCGCCGAAGGCGACTCGCGTCGTACAGTTCTTCATGGCGGGAGCGGCCTCGCATGTGGACCTGTTCGACTACAAGCCCGAACTCGTCAAGAAAAACGGTCAGCCGTGGGATCCGGGTGAGAAGGTCGAGCTGTTTCAGAACGGACACGGAGCGACCTACGCAGCTCCCTGGTCGTGGAAGCAGTACGGTCAATGCGGCAAGCACTTGTCCGAGATCACCGCGCCGCTGGGTGACGTCGTGGATGAGATCGCCTTCGTTCACAACCTGATCGGCAAGACGGGTGTTCACAGTACCTCGACGCTGCTTCAGGCCACCGGCTTTCAAACGCCGGGCTTTCCCGGCATTGGAGCATGGGTCAGTTACGGTCTCGGCAGTTTGAACGACAACCTGCCAACGTTCGTGGTGCTGCCCGATCATCGCGGCTTCCCGTCGAACGGACAGAAGAACTGGGACTCGGCGTTTCTGCCCGCGAGTCATCAGGGAACGATCCTGCGTCCCGGCGCGGCCAATCCGATTGAAGATCTGTTTCCCGCGACGAAGGGTATTGTCACGCGTGAAGGCGATGCGGCCGGACTGCAACTGATGACGAAGCTCAACCGCCGACATGCCGAGACGCGGCCGGGAGACAGCCGCCTCGAAGCCCGCATCAAGTCGTATGAACTCGCCGCGCGGATGCAGCTCGC
>JAYUFF010000555.1:0-5001 GCA_043738825.1 Schlesneria sp. | reverse complement strand
AACCGCTTCCCCTGACAGACCGGACACGTCACCCAGATATCGGCGAGGAAATCCATCTCCAATTTGTTCGAGCCGTTCCCCTCGCACGCCTCGCACCGCCCGCCCGGCACGTTGAACGAGAAGCGTCCCGGCTTGAAGCCGCGCACCTTCGATTCGGGAAGCTGCGTGTAGAGGTCTCGAATCAGATCGGCCAGCTTCACGTAGGTCGCCGGGTTGGAGCGGGGTGTGCGACCGATCGGGCTTTGGTCGATGTCGATCGCCTTGTCGATGTGCTCCAGCCCGGTGAGCTGCGTGTGCGAGCCGGGGTTTCCCGTTCCCTTGTTCACATCGCGGTTGAGCACTTCCCACAGGATGTCGTTCACCAGCGAACTCTTTCCCGATCCGCTCACACCCGTCACGCAGATGAACTTGCCAAGCGGGAAGCTGGCCGAAACGTCGCGCAGGTTGTGATGCGTCGCGCCGTGAATCTCGATGGCGTGACCGTTCCCCGCGCGACGCTCCTTGGGAATCGCGATGGTGCGACGGCCGGACAGGAACGCGCCGGTCAGGCTTCGTTCCGACTGCATCACGTCGGCGACCGAGCCTTCAACGACGACCTCACCGCCGCGCACTCCCGGACCCGGCCCGAAATCGACGATGTGATCGGCGGCCCTCATCGTCTCGTCATCATGCTCGACGACGATGACGGTGTTTCCCTGGTCCCTCAAATCTTTGAGGCTGTCGAGCAGCATCACGTTGTCGCGTGGATGCAGCCCGATCGACGGCTCATCGAGAATGTAGACGACTCCCACCAGACCGCAGCCAATCTGCCCGGCCAGTTTGATCCGCTGACTCTCGCCCCCCGAGAGCGTCGGCGCGGTCCGGTCGAGAGTTAGGTAATCCAGCCCGCACCGCAGCAGGAACCCGAGCCGACCGCGAATCTCCTTCAAGACCTCAGTCGCGATGAACTGCCCCGTCTCGGACAGTTCGAGTTCCCCGAAGAACTCCCAAGCATCGAGCGTGCTCAATTGGCAGACCTCGGGGAGGGAGAGGGCGGTGAGTCGAGAGTTGAGAGACGAGAGTCGAGAGCCAGAAGAAGAGGCCGCCCCGACCGTCTTCTTTTCCGGCTCTTGTCTCTCGTCTCTCGTCTCTCGTCCTTTAATCCGATAGCTCCCCGCCTGCCGGTTCAGCCGACTGCCGCCACACGTCGAACAGCCCGCTTCGCACATGTACTTTTCGAGCTGCATGCGGCGCATCGGGTTTCGCGTCTTGCGGTACTCGTCGAGCAATTCGGGGATGAACCCGGCATATGTTCCGCCGCGCTTCCAGACGCCGCCGCCATGTCGAAACGCAAACGTGATGTTCTTCGCGCCGAGGCCATACAAGAAAAGTTGCTTCGCGGCAGCGGGCAGCGCGGACCATTTCGTCTTGAAGAACGAGTCCTCGATCAGCCCGAGTTCGATCTCGATCGCGCGGCCGACGCCCTTGAGGATGCTCTTCCGCCACTTGCCGATCGAACTGAGCTTCCCCAGAACGGTGATGGCTCCCTTGGCGATCGACAACGAATCGTCGGGGACGAGTCGGTCGATCTTGAAGTCGAACCGAACGCCCAGCCCGGTGCAGTCGGGACACATCCCCTGCGGACTGTTGAAACTGAACAGTTGCGGCGAGGGTTGCTCATAGCTGATGCCGCAGTCGATGCAGGCGTAGTCGCAGGAGTAGAGTTGGTCGAGGGTTGAGGGTTGAGGGTTGAGGGACAGAGAAGAACCGCGCGAGTCTTCTTCTCCGGTCCCCTCGCCCCGGCTTTGCGGGGAGAGGGTTAGGGTGAGGGGTTCTTTCGACGGTGCAGCAGCTTTCGATGAGCGTAACGGCGACGCCTTCTTCTTTCTTGTCCCCTCCGCTTGAGGAGCAACTGGAAGTGGGGAAGCGTCCTCACCGTTCGGCCCCCTCACCCAAGCCCTCTCCCCCGCAGACGGGGGCGAGGGGACAAGACCGTGCTGACGCGCGTCATCGCTTGGCTCGCGCGAGATCACCAATCGTCCCTTCGCCAGATTCAATGCCGCCTCAATCGCCTCGGCCACTCGCGCGCGGGGTGTCTTGCCGGCGACGAGGCGGTCGATCACCACGTCGATCGTGTGCTTCATCTGCTTGTCGAGTTGAAGGTCGTCCGTCAGTTGGACGATCTTTCCATCCACTCGCGCCCGCAGGAAGCCGCGCTTGAGCAGGTCATCAAACAGATCTTTGTACTCACCCTTCTGGCGTTGGATCAGCGGCGCGAGGACTTGGAACTTCGTGCCGTCGGGCAGACGCAGCACGCTGTCGAGAATGTGCTCGCGCGTTTGAGCCGTGATCGGTCGGCCACATTGATGACAACTCGGCGTGCCGACGCGGGCGAAGAGGACGCGCAGGTAGTCGTAGATCTCGGTGATCGTGCCGACCGTCGAACGCGGGTTGCGACCACTCGACTTCTGCTGGATCGAGATCGACGGCGCGAGGCCCGTGATCGAATCGACCTCCGGCTTCGGCATCTGCCCCAAAAACTGACGGGCATACGACGAGAGGGACTCGACGTAGCGCCGCTGCCCCTCAGCGTAGAGCGTGTCGAACGCGAGGCTGCTCTTCCCCGAGCCGCTGACCCCCGTCATCACGATCAGTTTGTTGCGAGGCAGCGTGACCGAAACGTCCCGCAGGTTATGTTCGCGGGCACCACGAATGACGATGTCGGAGGCAGGCATGGGGCGGACTGTGAACTTCTGGTGCGAGTCTTGAAACAACCGGGCCACGCCGGTCACTCGCGAAGTCTAACGGGGTCACGGGGACTCGTCTTGCGAGACCGCCGCCCGCGTCGGAGATTTCCGCTCCTCCTCGATCCAGTACGTGAAGGCCCCGAGCAAGTCACCCCGCTTGACCTCGTGACATTTCAGGCATTGATCTTTTGCTCGAATCGCCCCAAGCAACTGCAGTCTCTCTTCCGATTCGTTCCAAGCGACGACGCGATCCTTTCCTTCAGTCAGGGCCTCAAGTGACGCCACTTCAATTTCGTTCAGCGAACGTGTGGGACGTTTCTTCGGAATGTGGGACGTTTCTGGATCCATCCAAATTGGCCCCCGATCTTTGTAAGCCACGGGAGGATCATGCTTGAGCAGGCTGACAAGCTCCATCTGGCGAACCCTCCAGATTCGGTCGCTCGAAGTGATGGGTGATGATGATGGCAATTGAACATCGTATTTCCGCGTCTTGAATCGATCTTCTTTGACGTGGGAAATCACCGGATATCCCACAACCATTTGACGGGCCGCTTCACGTTCTTCCGCAGGGAGGGATCGATCGGCAATACCGCGCCAGTCGAATCGTCGTTGATCGGGATTCCAACCACCACTTACACTTTTCCAAACGATGTCTGATCGCAAATCCTGGCCGCGGTAGACAAACCCGCGATCCGTCACTCCGAACATGAGTTGCAACCACAGCCATGCTTCATCCGCTTTCAGCTCATCCTGGGTCCGACCGCTCCAACCGTTATTCCAATTGGGTTTTGTAATGAGGTCCGGTTGATGCTTCGGTGGGCTGCCTTCGTTCAGCAGAGAAAACAACGGTCCCCGTTCCTGTCCGAAAATTGGTGCGGGGATCGATTCAAAGGCTTGGACGGACGTTGCGTGCAATCGATTCAAGACATCGTTCAGTCCGCTGGCTGCTTCAGGCAGAGGTGTCAGAAACTCGGCTGTTTGTTCGGCAACATCGGATTCGACAGTGGTGCTGAAGTGATTGGCGCCCGGAATGCCATTGTCTCTACTCGACAGAACAGCCAATGTTGCAACACAACACAGCCCCAGAACGATGAGCGAAGTCTTCATCGGCATACTCCTGACAATGGTTTCTGTCGAACGATAACACTTGCCCTGGAGGACGGCTACTAGATTTGGACATCGCTACTGATCGCGTTTTCTGGTCAATGCCAATCGCAGGGCTTCGCCTTCGACTTCGATGGTCCACGGGACGTAGGCCGCGATGGTGTCGAGCGAGTTGCGCAGGCCCTGTGTCTGACGCAAGGCGGTGTTCAGTTCGCGCAGGCGTTTCTCAAGGTCTCGCTGTTCGCGCCCTCGATCGGCCTGCAGCTTGCGGGTCTCTTTGGTCTCGGCCAGTTTTTCGGCATCGGCCTGGTGTCGTTGGTCGAGCAGTTCCTTGTGCCGCCCGCGCAGCGTGGTCAGTTCCTCCCGAATCCGCTTCAGTTCGCTGCGAGCCTTTTCCAGTTTGGCCATGCGCGCCGCTTGCTCGACGGGCGTCTCGGGCATCAGAAAAATCTGTTGGCGGCGACTGATCGCTCGTCCGTTGGGAATGGTTCGCGAGTTTTGGCCACCGAAGTTCGATGTCGTCGTGGAGGTTGATCTCGTCGTTCGCGACCCATTCGTGGCCGTTGTACCTGAGTTGGCGGCCACCAACTCACCCGAGGGCGAACGAACCACGACATGCGGCTGCGGCTGGGCAAGCTGCATGATCGAGCTTTTGATCTTCTGTACCAGCGGCTGCAACACGAAAGACTTGGCGCGGGCCTGAAGCATGTCGGACAGGTAGCCGGTCACCTTGGACAGATGCGACAAGTGGTCTCGCGCCAGTTCTTCGCGAGTCTGCTGCATCTCGTCGCGCAGCGTGTCGATTCGTGTCTGCAACTCCTCGCTCTGTTGTCGATGCTCCATCGCGAGAGCGTTCTCGGGGAGCGATGCGAACTGCAAGAGTTCCGACTGTCTCTGGCCCACCTGATCGACACCCTCTTCAAACTCGATCAGCAGTTCGGCGGGAAGCCGCTCGCGAATGTTGCGGGCGGTCAGCTCGGCGACCTCGGCCAGTTCCGAGGTCCGGCCGGGACCATTCAAAAATCCAAAGGCTCGACCGAGACACAGCGCGGCCTGCTCCTTCTGTGTCTGCGTCGGATACGGCTCCGAAGTCGTCGCCAACAATTTTGCGACGTGATTCAACTGATCGAGGCCCCGTTTCTCCTCGCCGTTCAGCAGCCGGCCCCAACCG
>JAYUFF010000554.1:0-5002 GCA_043738825.1 Schlesneria sp. | reverse complement strand
GTGTCGTAGACCCGAACGGCCGCCGCGCTCATGGCGCGGAACGCGGTCAGGGGATAGAGCACCAGCCGAATGCCGGCGTCCTTCAGTTCATCGACCGTCAGCAGGGGACTGCGACCAAACTCGGTCATGTTGGCCAGTACGGGGACGTTCAACGCTTGTGTGAATTTCTGGTAGTGAGCCACCTCGGTCAGAGCCTCCGCAAAAATCATGTCCGCGCCTGCTTCCACGTAACGAGCTGCCCGTTCGATCGCCGCCACCAACCCTTCCCCTGCCGCAGCATCGGTGCGAGCCATGATGACGAAGCCTGCGTCGCTCCGCGCATCAACAGCGGCCTTCAGCCGATTGACCATGACCTCCGTCGAGACCAACTGTTTCCCGGGGCGGTGACCGCAGCGTTTGGCATCGACCTGATCCTCCAGATGAATCGCCGCCACGCCTGCACGAGTCATCTCGCGCACCGTGCGGGCAATCGTCAGCGGACTTCCCCACCCGGTGTCGCAATCGACGAGCAACGGCAGGTCGGTCGTCGCCGTGATGCGTCGAGCATCCTCAAGGACATCAGGCAGACTGGTCATCCCCAAGTCGGGCAGACCGAACGAGGCATTGGCGACACCGGCTCCGGAAAGATAGAGGGCTTGAAACCCGGCCCGCTCCGCCAGGCGGGCACAATACGCGTTGATGACGCCAACCACCTGCAACGGTCGCTCGGCATCAACGTTTTGTCGAAATCGCAATCCGGAGGTTTCACGCATTGTAGTTCCTTCTGTCAAAGGACTTTTACTTCAACACTGGCTGTACGCTGACCAATTGGTGGAGAGCGAGTGACGACTTGTGTTACGAATTGGATTCTTGTCCGCATTCTACAACTGAATGATCGTCATGACAGTGGCCGAGTCGGTGAGGGCAGGGCCAATGCCCGTTACAAATCGGGCAAGATGTCGGGTGTGGCGAGTCTTCGAGGCCCACCGTCAGTCGTTTGGTCGTCGGTGAGCCTCGAAGACTCGACGCACCCGACATTGAAAAAGGCGATAACCCTGCGGTAAGGGGCATCCGCTGGATGGGGAGTGGTCTCGAATCCACGCAGGGGTCATGCAGCTTCAGGCTCGGCAAGCGACAGTTCGACATGATGAAATTTATTTTGGACTGCGGCTATTCATCGCCGCTTTGGTTTCTCATGCAGGTCGGAACTATCAACCGACGCAGCCGCACGCGGGGTTGTCAGAACTGAGTTGACCAAGCCAGAAAGGAAAGCGGTGATGAATCTCCGCACTCCAAAATGGCAAACGTCGTGGTCAGTGTTCGACTTCGCGTTGGAGCAGGGCGATCTCTGTCGGGGTCAGGTCGAACAGTTTGTAGACGCGGGCGTTGATGTCGGTTTCGGCGTCGGCCAGTTGTTGGGTGAGGGACTCCACGGCGGAACGCTTCTCGGCGAGGTAGGGTTCCCACTCGTCGGCGGTTTGTGGTTTCTTGACCTGTCGGAGCCGGGTCGTCCTTCGAGTAGGGTGGGACAAGCTCGCTTCGAGCGCCGGCCCACCACAGCGCACGAGAACCCGAGCTGGTGGGCCGGCGCGACGAAGCGCCGCTGGTCCCACCCTACACAAAATGCAGCCGTGGTTCGTTACGACGGCGGGTCGATTGGCATTCGGGGTGGGGCGGTGTCCCACATGAGTTGGACTTCGGCGGGAGTCAGGCCGTAGGCGGCGTTGACGAGGTCGCTCAGTTGGCGTTCCAGTATCAGAGCTTCGGTGGCCAGCACGCGGGCGGGGGCGAGTGAGTGGGCGTCTTCCTCGCGCAGAGCCTTGAGCGCGGCGGCGGTCAGTGGCTTGGGTTTGCCTCGCAGCTTTTTGACTTCCGCGACGAGGGCGTCCGAGCCCATTTTGGACTGCGGCGATTCATCGCCGCTTTACTTTCTCGTGCGGGTCGGGACCAGGAAAAGACGCACCTGCACACGGGGTTGTCAGAACTGAGTTGACCAAGCCAGAAAGGAAAGCGGTGATGAATCTCCGCACTCCAAAATGGCAAACGTCGTGGTCAGTGTTCGACTTCACGTTGGAGCAGAGCAATCTCGGTCGGAGTCAGGTCGAACAGTTTGTAGACGCGGGCGTTGATGTCCGTTTCGGCGCCGGCCAGTTGTTGGGTGAGGGACTCCACGGCGGAACGCTTCTCGGCGAGATAGGGTTCCCACTCGTCGGCGGTTTGCGGTTTTTTGAACGGGTTGGCCTTGAGCTTGAAGCTGGTCTTCAAGGCGTCGCCGAGTTCGTTCAGGGACTGTTCCCACCACGCTTGCGCTTTGTTGTTCAGCGTGCCGAGCGGCTGGCCTTGCGCATCTTGGCCGAACGTCTGACACAAGCGGCGTTGGAAGTGCATCTCCAGTTCGTAGCGTTGCGATCCCAGCGACGAGCATGATTCGGCCAATTCGCGATGGCCTCACGATCCGACTCGCTCGCGGCAGGGATCGGAAGCCGTTCGACGTACTGTGAGAAGAGACGATAGCGGAACTCACCCGCTCGTTCGCCGTGGCCCATCCAGAGTTGTTTGTGAGGTCGAGCCGGGTCATCCAGTCCACTGATGATGGGGTGGTGACCTAGCCCCTATCGTGCCAGTTTTGTCGGAAGAGTGATTCGTCCCGCGTGAACTTCATCGTGGCAGTAGCTACACAGCACGAGCAAATTGTCGGCGCTGTTGGACCCGCGAGCGGCGTGGGTGGTCAGGTGATGCAGTTCGAGGATTCGAGGATCAGCAGTCGTCCACTTCGCCATGTTCCACCCACACTGCTGGCAGGTGCTTTGGTCACGCTCGTAAACCTCACGCTGAACATCCGACGGAATGTGTCTGTCGTGCGCTTCTGCAACTCGTTCCAGTGACAGAAGCACGTACTCGCCAGCATTGAGGTCCGGCCGTCCTGTGAACCGTGTTGCGACTGCGTAGCCCTCTTCCGTGCGCAGTTCGCGCGTGCGACGACCGAACTCGCTTTTATCGCCCGACACATAGGCCAGTTCTTCGGTCGTGACAACTTGGCCCACGTTTTCCTTGAGAAACTGAAGAATCTTGCCCTTTGATCCACCGGCACCTTTTCGGATTCGATTGACGACATGCCATCTGCGAGCCAAGTCTGGATCGACTTTGTCGGACGTGAGGAGGTACTGATCGGGCTTCAACTGAACTCCAGATTCTTCGTCGGGCGACGCACCCGTGAGAATCCGAAACCCACGCTCAACACGAAGCTGTCGAACAACACTTCGGTAGTCGGAGGTGCCTGATGAGACATCAAGCTCGACGCCATCAATCACTTGACCAATCCGGTTTTGGAACAACGCCTGAACTCTTTCGAGTGCTGCGGTGGCATCGCGAACTCGAAGTAGCGGTGCTGGACCGCCGACGCATCTTGATTTGTACTCTTGCTCGGTGTGATCGAGGACGAGGTTGCGGAGCCATAGGCGATCATTTTTCAGAAGGATTGTTGTGAGTACTCGCGCACCAGCAGGCGAGATTCGTGAAACATCGTCGGACGGAGATTCGATCAACCCTGCCACAGTAAGATGCCTGATGGCCCAATTCAGTCGGTACTCGATAATCGGCAGCTTCGTATGAGAGTGCCTTTCGTTGCATTCGTGATCTGAGAGGCCGAGCCGTTTTGCGACGGCTACTGAAGCCGTGGAGATGTCACGGGAATAGCCGTCTTCGAGAACTTCAAGTAGAGGCCACATCAATTGTTGAAAGCCGGGAACTGCCATGTTTCTGACTCCTCAATGCTCACGACGGAAAGTCATTTCTGAAATCTCTTTTCCAAGTGCCAGGCCAGGTTGTCTGGCTTCGGTGGGAAGCGTCTCGGCAGATGAATGTTCTGACCCGCAAATGCCACCAAATAATCTTGGACCGTTCTCGACTTGCTGACTGAGACGGACTCTGAAACGACGATCTCGTTGGTTTGAAGAACGCCGAGCAACCCCCGATCAAACGCCTTGTCGTGGATTGCACACAGGCAAAGTCCGTTGTCAGGGTCAGTTCGCGATTCTTTACGAACAGCCCAAGGGACGATATGGCTGGCAACAAGCAATCGCGGAAGGTCGATTCCACAGATACAGCAAGTGTTGTCGTAGCTGGCTAAGATCGTCCTGCGAAAGAATGACTGGCATAATCGTTCCATGCGAGTGACAGGTCGTTCCGTCTGTTCGTACTCTTGCTCGCCACGCAATTCTTGTTTGTCTCGATCGTCCGGCATCGCAGCGGGTAGCTCAGCGAGGATTTTATCCGCAGACGCTACCAGCAACTCCCAGTGTCCGTGAAACTCGTTCCAGATCGCCCGGTCATCTTCACTCACATGGGTCAAACCGGTCACACCGCGACTTTGTAGCAGAGGATCAAATGCGCCGAAGTTCCCCAGCTTTCTTGCCACAGAACTGGGTGTCCGCCCGATCAACTTCGCGAGCCGGATGACTTCTGGATTGTTGGCCTTTGTCTTGGCGAATGGAATCTGGCAATACAGATAGAGCGTGAGGATCGACTCCTCACGCTCCCATCTTGTTCCGTACTTAGCTCCTTGATCGTTGTCTGGCATCGTCAGTGGAACCGTTAGCAAAGACAGGATTGAACGAATGCGTGGCAGCCGGACGATTCCACGACATCCGTGAAGAACCGCCACATCGCACGTCGAGGATCGTTCGCGCGATTGATCGTCAGGTTGGAAAACCCCTGACAAGGGGGACCACCGATCACGACATCCGCTTTCGTTTGAATGCCGCCCCGGTCGATGATGTCGGCGATGTCTTCAGCAAGGACATGGTCGCCGAAGTTTTCGCGGTAGGTCGCCGCAAAGTCCGGTTCCTTCTCGACGGCGAGGACGGGAAGAAATCCCGCACGTCGGAAGCCGAGCGTCATGCCGCCCGCTCCCGCGAAAAGATCAATCAGTTTGTAGGGCTTTGTCACACCATCGCTCCGTCTGTCGAACAGCATCCGTTCTGTGTCTCTTCTGACAGCGCGGCATCGTACACGGTCAAGAGAT
>JAYUFF010000553.1:0-13273 GCA_043738825.1 Schlesneria sp. | reverse complement strand
AGCATCGATTACGTGTTGAGTTCCTCCTTGCGGCATGATTCAAAGAGTTTGGAAAACCAGGGCTTGGAGATCTATGCCACTCTGGCGAAGATCCTGCGCGAACCGTGGGCACTGGAAGGTGGCGAAAGTGAGCGGGCCGCTTTGGTGGTCCCCGCCGCGACGGGCAAATCGGCATCTCACCGTCGGACGTTCCCCGACATGCCGCAGGTGCCGATCCTGCCTTCCTCAACCAACAGCGTCGCCGTCTGTCGAGTCCGTTGTCATGCTCCGATCCAAGGGGTGATCCAGTCAATCACGCACGGACAAGAAGGATTGATGGCAGTTGCCGCGAACCTGCATTCCCGCATCGATGTCGAATGGAGAGTTCCGGTCGGCTCCCACAAACCGGCTGTGGAGGACGAATCCGCCTTCTCCGTGCGGTCCGTAGTCCCACAAACGGTCCTGCTGGCTCATTAGCTTTGGGATTGCGTGTATTCCTTCTCCCTTCGACATGGAGTGAGGATGGGAAAACGAGTCGGTTGAAGTTCGTGAGGCCGCTCCCGACAATCGCCGCCCGTACACGAACTCCTTCCGCTGGAAAGCCCGCATTCTGATGAGCCTGTTCCGTCCCGAGATCGATCGCATGTCCGGCTACACGCCGGGCGAACAGCCGCAAGAGGGCGGCTGGGTCAAACTCAATACCAACGAGAATCCGTATCCGCCCTCGCCGCGCGTCGTCGAAGCGGTGACGGCGGCCGCGCAGGGAAAGCTCAACCTCTACCCTGATCCGCTGGCCAAGTCGTTTCGCAAGGCGGCGGGTGCGGTACTGGACCTCGATCCCGATTGGATTCTGCCCGGTAACGGCAGCGATGAGGTGCTGACGATCCTCACCCGATCCTTCACCGGGCTATCGGACCAGATCGCCTATCCGTACCCGAGCTACATCCTGTACGAGACGCTTGCCGACTTGCAGGGCGTTCGTCACGAGAGGCTGCTGCTCGAACCCGATTGGTCGTGGAACTTCGACAAGATCGGGCGGACCATCGAGCAAAGCAAACTGATCTTCGTCCCGAATCCGAACTCCCCGTCGGGAAACCGCTGGACGTTCGACGATCTGCTGGCGCTGATCCCTCCGCGCGGGATGCTCGTGCTGGATGAAGCCTACGGTGATTTCGCCGATCATCCTCACCGGTGCGAGTTGCTCAACAGCACGGCCGGTCGGCAGATCGTCGTCACGCGATCGTTCAGCAAGAGCTACAGCCTCGCGGGCGTGAGGTTTGGTTTCGCGATCGCTCACCCCGACACCGTTGCCGGGATGCGGAAGGTCAAAGACAGTTACAACTGCGACTCACTATCGCTGGCTGCGGCCACAGCGGCGATCACCGATCAAGACTGGATGAGTCAGAACACGGCCCGCATCCGAGCAACCCGCGAGCGACTCACCACCGCACTCACTTCGCTCGGTTTTGAAGTCGTTCCCAGCCAGACCAATTTCGTTTGGGCCACGCATCCCACCGGTCAGCACAAGGCGCAGTACGAGGCCCTGAAAGCGAAGAAGATTCTCGTCCGCTACATGGCGTTCGGGGACGTTTCGTGGGCGAAGGACCAGCGTCTCGACGGCCTCCGCATCACCGTCGGCACCGACGAGGAAATCGACTCGCTCCTGACGGCGCTGCGCGATATCGTTTGAATCACAGGTGTTGGAAACAGCGACGTTGGGAGGAAGCGAGCATGACAGCAGTTCTCACCGAAGCACAGCGACAGATCGTGCAAAGTGGCAGTGGCCTGCCGGTGGAAATGATCGACGAGCAAACAAAACTGGTTTACTACCTGATCACGTCCGCACAGTTCGAGCGACTGCAAACACTGCTGGCCGACGAGCCGCATGACCCGCGTGAACTTTATCCACTGATTGCTCGCACGGCTGCCGAGGCGGGTTGGAACGATCCCATGATGGATGACTACGACCGCTATGACGAACTTCGCCCCTCCTGTTGAACGTGGCGATGTGGTGCTGTTGCCCATCGCGTTCGTGGGAACAACCGGCAGCAAGGTTCGTCCCGCTGTCGTCGTTCAAAACGATACGCTGAACGGCAAGTTGCGCAGCACGATCGTGGCCATCGTCACCTCCACGAATATGAGGGCCGCCGTCGAGCCATCGCAACTTTTCGTCGATATCTCCCTGCCGGGCGGTTCCGGCACGGGCTTGCTCCACAATTCGACGGTCAAATGCGAACACCTCGATACCGTGGCCCGAACTGACATCGTCCGCGTCATCGGACGTTTTTCCGACGACTTGATGGATCGCATCGACATCTGCATCGAGTCGGCTCTTACCTTGAAGTGAATCTGCCCCGCCTTTGTAGGACGACAACATGCCCCGCACCGCGAAGATCGAACGGAACACGGCCGAGACTCAGATCGTGCTGTCTCTCAATTTGGACGGGACCGGAGTCGCGAACGTCTCGACCGGCGTGGGGTTTCTCGACCACATGCTGACGCTGTTTGCCAAGCACGGGCTGTTCGATCTGGAGGTCGTGGCCAAGGGCGACCTCCACATCGACGATCACCACACGACCGAAGATGTCGGCATCTGCCTCGGCAAAACGCTGGCGCAGGCAGTGGGAGACAAACGCGGGCTGACCCGCTACGGCAGCATGACCCTGCCGATGGAAGAGACGCTCGTCACGAGTGCCCTCGATCTGAGCGGTCGCGTGAAGTTCGTCTACAAGGTTGAATTCCCCACCGAAAAGATCGGTCAGTTCGACACGGAACTCGTCGAGGAGTTCTGGCAGGCGGTGGCCTCGAATGCGCAGATGAACCTGCACCTCGTGCTGCACCACGGCACGAACAGCCACCACATTTCCGAGGGCCTGTTCAAGGCGACGGCCCGCGCCCTGCGCCAGGCCACGACGATCGACCCGCGCCAAACGGGCGTGCCGTCGTCGAAGGGAACTTTGTAAACCTCATGCGGGCCGTCTCGTCCTACTCGCTGTGGATCGGCAACGCCGGCGACGTGCGGCGCGTTGCCAACCTGACCGAGCATGGGATCGTGGCCGTGATCGATCTGGCGGCAAATGAGCCGGTCGCGGTCCTGCCGCGTGAGTTCGTTTACTGCCGCTTCCCGCTGCTCGATGGAGAAGGTAACGAACGCTGGCTGCTCCGCACGGCCATCGAGACGATTTCAGGACTGCTGCGCGACAACGTGCCCACGCTCGTCGCGTGCAGTGCGGGCATGAGTCGTTCTCCTGCGCTGGCTGCCGCTGCAATCGCGCAACTCGAATCGCGCGACCCCAACGAGTGCTTGATGGAGTGCGTCGAGGGAGGACCGGCCGATGTCTCACCTATGCTGTGGAGCGATGTTATCGCTGCCCTACGCAGCAAAGTGTAGGGCCGGTTCCACCGGTCGTTGAATTGAAGAGGCCGGTGGAACCGGCCCTACGAGACTACGAGACTGTGACCCGGACGCTCTGAGCGTCCGGGTCACTCGAACGCCAGGTTCAATTGAGTCGCTTCCGGAACGCGCGGCGGGCGCTGGCAGCGTGGAGTGCGATGCGGTGCGGCGTCGTAACCGCGACTCTTCAGCGCGGTGACGAACTCGTCGATGTAGCCGTGAGTGACGAGGATTCGTTCGGCTCCCGTCGCGGCGACGGCTTGCAGCAGTTCGTCGTGGTCGGCGTGATCGGACAGCGCGAAGCCGTGTTCGACCCGACGCTCGGCCGGGCCGTTGGGCAGGACCATCCAGCCCGAGGCGAAGGCGGTCGAGTAGTGGCCGTGTACTGGAAACGTCACCTCCCAGCGGACGGAAGGGGGCAGCAGAATCATCGCGCCGGGCCAGTCGGCTGCCGTGATCTCGTTGAGCGGGCGAGTGGCCGGCAGCGCGACTCCCGACGTGCGATAGAGCGCATTCATTTCCTCAATCCATGGGTGAGCGAAGACCGGTCCCGCCGACGGATCGAGTCCCGCGACCAGTCGCTGCGCCTTGCCGAGCGAGTACGCATAGAGGAAGCAGGCTTTGCCGCGCGACTGGTTGTCCCGCCACCAATCGTGAATCAGCGCGAACGTGTCAGCCTGCGGTTCCCAATGATAGTACGGATGCGCGAAAGTCGATTCGGTGATGAACGTGTGACACCTGACCGGCTCGAACGCGGCGCAGGTCGCATCGGGCGCGACCTTGTAATCGCCCGAGACGACCCAGACTTCATCGCGGTACTCGACTCGAACCTGACTCGAACCGAGGATGTGCCCGGCCGGATGGAGCGACACTTTCACGCCGTTCAGGTCGAGCGACTGGCCAAATGCGAGACCCTCGATTGCGGCACCCGATCCCATGCGATGTTGCAGGATGAGCCGCCCCGCTTCCGCCGTCAGATACCTGCGCGATCCCTTCACGGCATGATCGCCATGCGCGTGCGTGATGACGGCGCAGGCGGAGGGACTCCACGGATCGACGTGGAAGCCCCCTTGTTCGCAGTACAGGCCGGAGTTGGTCAGACGGAGCAGGGGAACGCGACTCATTCCATTTGTCCGTCAAGCACGCTCGCCGGGCGAACGCGATCGGGCAGCTTGCCGAGGTTTCGGTGAGCGACCAGCTCGGCAACGATGCTCACCGCGATCTCAGGCACGGTTTGCGAACCGATGTCGAACCCGAGTGGCGCGTAGACGCGAGCCAGCGCGTCGCGCGAGATGCCTTCGCGCAGCAGGTCGTCAAAGATCAGCTTGATCTTCCGCCGGCTGCCGATCATGCCGACATATCGCGCGGATGTTTCTGCCAGGTGCAGCAGAGCCTGCTCGTCGTGATTGTGGCCTCGCGTCACGATGATGCAGTAGGTGTTCGAGTCGATCTCCAAGGCTCGCAGTGCCACGTCGAACGCATCGATAATCAGCCGCTTCGCCTTGGGAAACCGGTCGCTGTTGCAGTACTCCTGCCGATCATCGACGACCCAGACATCGAAGCCGACGTCGGCCGAAAGTTCCGCCACCTTCTGCCCGACGTGGCCCGCCCCGACGACAATCAACCGGCATCGCTTCAGGTACGGCAGGTACGACACACCGGCTTCAATATATGGGCGAGGTCGTTCGACAAGCGGTTTCAGATTCGCCAGCAACGTCAGCGGTAGTTCTGTCCCCTCTCCTCCCGCCTTGGGGGGGAGAGGGTTAGGGTGAGGGGGGCGTTCGGCGGAAGGTTGATGGTTGATGGTCGAGGGTTGATGGTCAGAGGAGGAGGAAGACGAAGAGGCGCGTTCTGTGTGGAACACTGCATCACCGTCCGGCCCCCTCACCCTAGCCCTCTCCCCCGAGGACGGGGGCGAGGGGACAGCGGTCGCTGCGCGACGCGAACAGGACACGAGTCGCTCTGCGACGACCCGGCCTTCTTCTTCCAGCAGCCAACGATCCGCACCGTGAGCGCCCGCTTTCTCACCGTCGATCACGATGGCTTCCGTCGCGCCTCGTCCTGCGGTCAGCATGTCCTGCAAGGCGCGATAGTACGACGTGTCGTCGCCCGGTCGCAGCGGATCGACCAGCATTTTCATGCGGCCTCCGCAGATCAGGCCGTCGTCCCAGCCGTAGTCGTTGTCGAGTTGAAACGAGAGCAACTCGATCGAGCCGCCCGCCAACAGCGTCAACGCGCGGCGTTTGACCTCGGCCTCAACGCAGCCACCTCCAAGCGTGCCGACCTGCGAGCCATCGGCAAACACGAGCATCGTCGCGCCCGCCTTCTGCGGCGTGGAGCCGCGCGTCTCGACGAGAGCCGTGTAGCAAACGGGCCGACCGTTTCGCAGTGCGATGTCGAGTTCTTGGATGAGCGTGAGCATGTCGGTGTGATTCGGGAAGCGGAGTTGAGGGACAAGGGGAACGGGGGGCAAGGGGACAAGGGGGAGTGGGACAGAACGCAACGTCTGTTACAGTTTCTTAGTCCCCTTGTCTCCCCCACCCCTTGTCCCCGTGTCCCGCTTCACTCCCCCGGCTTCTTCTTCGGGTGGAGGATGACTTGCAGGCCCTGCGACTTGGTGGCGCGCATGTACTCGGTGACACGTTCGGCCTTGGCGTCGAGACGGCCTCCCGCGAACTTGGCCACGATGGCGATCACGTTCTCGTTCGCCTGGCGTGATCCCGCCGCCTTCTGGATTTCAGGCCGCCCCGTTCGATTGCCCAGTTCCAAAATGCGGAACGTCCCCACGATGTCGCTGTTGGCCGATCCGTTGGGTTGGCCGCCCAGAAGAGTCGGCGATGGTCCACCGAGTGCCGAGTTCGGCAAGATGAACGACACTTCGTCATCCGGGTTGACTCGCATGGAATTGAACGTCCGAGTGTCGATCGGAATCCAAATGGCGACCTCGTCCTTGCCGAGTTTGTCGTTCAGGTCTTTCGAGCCGGGACTGCGGACATCCTGCTGCATCATGAGTTCTCCCCCTCGGTAGCTGCGCGTGGAGGGCTGACCAACCACAAGGTTGAGGTCACCCCAAAGTGGCGCGACCTGAGTCAGATTACCCACGGCACTCTTGGGAATATCGACCTTGATCAGATGCGATTGGAGCAGCGTGTCGCCCACGTTGATCTGGGCATCCGCCTTGATGCCGATGAATGACACCTTGGCTTCTTTGCCGGCCAGTCGTTCGAGGTAGAACCAGTTGCAAACCGCACCGGCCAGTCCCAGTCCGAGCGACAGTAACAACCCCTGAACACCCTTCATTGTGGTCTCCCTCTCATTTCGACTGCTCCGCAGAAGTCGCCTGCGTTGACCAGATCACACCCGACAGTGAGCCGTCTCGCTCGCGCCGCATCTGCACGTCGGCCACCATCTCCGCCGTGCGATATTTCAAACTGGCCGATTGAGTCTCGACCGACTTCGACACGACGGCCTTCGTTCCGAACGCGGCGTCGAACTGTTGTACCCAGCCCGCCAGATCGCCGCGACCCTGGAAGACCAGCCACTGACAGCCGTCGGCTCCGCGCATCTGCGTCACTCGCCGTGCGCCGTCCGGTAACACGAGGTCTCGAACCGGCGAAGCCTCGGCCACGCGAGTCGCCTCGGGACGGAACGAGTAGATCGTCCACTGACCCGGTCCTGATGGAAACGCCAGTCCCCAACCAACGACTCGTTGAGAAAGTGTCTCTTCGTTATTGTCGGTTGGCTCGACAAATCGCGTCGCCACAAACGACGGCAGCGGATCCTGACGACGGTAGACGTTGCCGAGTGTCGAGTCCCACATGAGCGGCGGAGCCGTTTGCAGTGCGGCGACCCATTCGCGCTCGGCCTCGGTTGGAGGCGCAGCGGGCGGCTGCGATGAGGCCACGACTGACCGCGCGACCTTCGTCAATTCTTCGTCCAAACGTTGGTAGTCACCCTGTAATGGAATCCGTTCGATCGAAGTGGCCGCATCGCCGAACTGCATCGCGATCGGGGTCCGATTCCAATCGAGATCGGCTCCACCCAGCCCTGAAATGTCGGGCATTGCAGTCTGAGGATCGGTTCGCCACCAGTCGATCAACTGGCTGCCGATGGACAACCCCACGACCGCCACAAACCCGATCACGAACAGGTCGATCGCGCGGCGAGTCAGTTTGTGGGCGAGGCTCAATGGTGGCGGGGCCGATTTCATGGAGGTGGCGCGGATCTCTATTCTAAATTCTGGCGAGTCGGCAGGCGGTCGAGCCGGTAATCGGCCCTGTGGCTGCAATGAGCCACGGCCACGATCTGAATGCGTTCCCCTTGCACCAAAAAAACCACACCGTAGGGAAAGCGCAAAACTCGTTGCAGACGAGTTCCGGCGCGGTGTGTCGAACCGAGGTCGGGTCGATCACTCAATCCAGCCACGATTTCCCGGACGCGGTCCCGACAGCGAACTCTGACCAGCGGCTGCCGATCTTCATAGAACTCGACTGCCTGAGAAAACTCGGCCATTGCTTCGGGATGAAACTCCACGTTCATGGCACAGGGCATCCGCGTGCGGTCAGCAGTTCATCGACCTCGGCGAAGACCTCGTCGGCCGGAATGCACTGCACTGCACCGCTTTTCAACTCCGCGACGCGTCGCTCGACGGTGGCGTTCCAAGAAGCGGCCACCTCGTCATCAACAAAGAATCCCACGCTTTCGCTCAGCGTCTCACCGATCTTCAACCGGTCTTGCGGGGGAAGATCCAGCAGTGAGGCCATCGTTGCTTGAACATCCATCGCCATGATTCAAACCTCTCACAAAACTTTCGCAAATGCCAGCTCACCCCGTCAGCATCATGCCATAGCCCAGCCAAGCAGCAACGGCGGTATTGAGAGCACGCGTTATCGGCCGACTCCCACCGGTGAAGGCGGGCAGGGGCAGGTCGTCATCGGCGGACAGACGCAGCGTTGTAGATTGGCCGGGCGCGAACAACCCAGCGAACCGAGCGTGCCCATGAACTGTTGCAGGTCTCCGTAGCGCTGCCTCAGCGGAGCGATGTCTCCGTCGGGCGCATCGCACTGCTCGAGACCACAGATCCACGAGCGATACATTCCGCTGAAGCTGTTCGACATCGTACAGGGCAGGCGATCAATCCGACTGAGCAGGGAGTTCGGATTCGGATGACCGTCCTGGTCGAGACGCGAAACCGCCGTGATGTAAACCGCCTTCGCATCGGCCATGCAGAGACGACTCAAACGGGGGTAATAATCGGGGGCGCTTCCGCCGTAACGGAGGTGTTCGTCGTCGTTGTCGAGCGGATACAAGTCGGTCTGTTTCGGGTTCGTCTGCAACTGTTGCAGGTTTTGGTCGAGCAACCGCTTATTCGAGTCGATGGCTCCGTCGAGTGCCGCCAGATCCGTGTGCTCGATGTCCCACCAGACGCGCGAACGGGGATACGCGTTGTTGGGAATGTTCAGCGTGTGGTACTGCCAGTGGTTGTCGAACAGATCCTGGTTGATGTCGAAGCGAAAGCGCCCGCCCGTGGCGGGCAGCGCGCCGCGAAACAGCGGCAGATTGCGTTCGAGTCCCGCGTGGCCTTGAATCACGTTGTCGTCCATCTCCAAACGGCCCGGAACGTTGACGGCTGCCTGAGCATTTGGTGCCGTCAACTGCTGGCCTCGCACGCAGGGGCAGAGCAAATCCTGCGTCGAGTCCCACTGTTGATTGACATCTGTCAGCGGAGTGCCGGATCGAGCCGACAGGTTGGCCGAGGACGGCCAGTAAGGGGGCGGTGCGTTGAACTCACCGGTGCGCGAGGTGAGCGTTCTCCAACCGGCATAGCGGGCGTTCGTCTGTGTCCTGATTTTCCAGGCTCCGACAACGCCAAAGTCGATCATCAGCGCCATCATCATCACGAGGATCGGCAGCGCAAGGATAAACTCCAACGGGGCGAGGCCGCGCCGTGAGCGGGGAACTTTAAGTGATGTAGATGCAGTAGATGTAGGGCCGGTTCCACCGGCCTTTCTAAGTATCGTGCGATCAATAGGCAGAATGGCCGGTGGAACCGGCCCTGCTTTGCTAATCGATGATGTACAACGGCGGACTTGCATGGTTGTTGAATCGCTCAGGGAGTAACTTGTCTCAAGTTTCGCATTCCGAGTTCCCGGTTCCGCGTTTCAGTGCCCGTTGACCAGGTGGAAGTCTTGTCGCAACACGTTCTGAAGCGGCGGCGGTTGATAGTTCTGCAAGCCGCCGTTGAGATAACTGCCGGGATGCTGCGAGACAATCGTGGGGACATTCGCCGCCGTGGCCGGCACGAGCTTGGCCGTCCAATTCTGGTTGAACAAATCCCATTGACCGAACCGCTCCCACCGGGCGTCGAACGAGAACGTGTTTCGATCGTCGATCAATCCGGCCACGTAACCGGGATCGGTGTTCGACCGGGTGAAGTTGTTCCACGATCCGGGGGAGCCGTCGTAATGGATCAGGCAGCAGGTTCCGTTTGAGCCGTTGCTCAAAACGCAGGGGACGAGGTCCGCCCAATCGCAGCAGCGAAACCGTGCCCTTGGCAAAAAAATTGTGGCCTGTGCGAACGCTGTCGCGTAGGCTCGGCTGTCTCGTTCGAGGGGATTGCGGAACAGTCCCGGAAACATCGGCTGCTGGTGCGGCCAATAGACCGACGACACGAAGTTGAAGTTCTTCTCCAAGGTCTGCTGATTGAGCGGCCGGGGTGGCTCGCAGGGACCGCCGGGATAATTGGGTTGGTTCGGATCGCTGATGCGCACGCAACTGTCCGGAAACGTGGGCGGGTCGCGGAGCACAAACGGCAGATTCGTGAAGGGGTACTCTTCGTCAAGCAGTTGGTTCAGGTTGGCACAGGTGAAGCCCCGCCACAGATTGATGAGGTTCGACATCTTGGCGGAGGTCGCTCCGTAGTGTCCGCTCGATCCGCCACTGTACCCGCCGGGCGGATAGGCTTCTCCCGACGCGCCTCCCCCCGATCCCCTGTCGGGGTACTCGAAGTAGGGACTCATCCAATTTTGAATCCAGTCACGCAGGTAGTGATGTGCCAGATCGCGCCGTTGCGTCCGGCTGATGCACTCGTAGCACGAGATGCAGGTATTGCAGTCGATGACGAGCGTGTTATCGACCTGGGGCAAATCGTTCGCGAAGCGTGAAGGGTCGATGGCGGGGAGTGTGCGTGAGGTCGGATTCGATTCGTCGAGCTGGCCGACGACCGCCACGTTCGTGGACCACAGCAGGCCGCGCAGCTTTTGGTTGCGGTGTTGCGACTGCACCCGCGTGCCGTAGCGAATGGAAATCTCATCCGAGGCCACGCTCGACATGTGCGGCACCGATTGCAGGACGGCCCGCTGAAACCGGGGGATGAACCCGCCGAGCGAGGTGTCGGTGGACCCCTCGTAACTCGTCGCCGTCGGCCCGGCGAGGATGTATTCGAACAGCGGCAGCGTGATGCGGGCCTGATGAAATGTCATCTCGCCAAACTTGCGGACCATCTCGCGCTCGATGGGAACCTTGGCGACGATGGCCTGCCCCATGAGTTTGAACTTTTGCGACAGCGGAGCGGTCCCGGTTCCGTTGGCGAACCTGTTGCCGACGGCCGCCCACGCATCGAGGATTTCCGGAACGAACTTCTCGGACTTGCGATCGCGTCCCTCGCGCATGTAGGCGGTCAGAGCAAACGTCTCGCACAGCATGTGGTTGCTGAACGCGATGGCGTTCATCCCTCGGGCCAGCACCGTCACTCCCGAGTAAGCCGACGCATCGGCCGCGTTCTGCATCCGCAACTTGTCATCGATCTGCCGACCCACGTTGACGATCAGAACCATCAGAATCGTGAACATGAAAATCGCAAACACCGACAGCGGAGCGATCGCGCCACGCTGGTCGCGGTGCAGGCGGGCGATGAAAGGTTGAGGGTTGAAGGTTGACGGTTGAGAGAGAAACGATGGCCAATCGTAACGGCTGGAACGCTGCGGGTCGGCTGGCTCGCTTCGGCCGGCGGTACGATGCGCATTCGTCGCCGAGCAGGCCGCGAAACCGTCGGTTTCAGTGAGTTGAGTGTGCGAGTCCATCGTGGCCTTTCTCTGTCCCTCAACCCTCAACCCATGATCTTCAACAAATCCTCATCGTCCCGGCAGAGCATATCGCGGTTGCACGAGCGGCTTCACCGACTTGAGGCCCTCGCACATGATCGTGGCCGCCGCCGTCATCTGCGTCGTGTAGACCGTGCGATTTCTGTTGGTGTTCTGTTTGATGCGCGGGCTGACTCGATCGGGCAGTCCGTCGGCCCGAACCAGTTGTGCGGCCAGAAACCGACCGGGACCGGGCAGCAACGCAAACTGATGAATCACGTAGACGGTGATCGGATCCTGCCAGCCGATCTCGCTCTCTCGAAAACTGGTCTGCATTTCGGGATGTGGACAGGTGTGGTTGCGAACGTTGTACGAGGTGTTGTTGAGCGAATCGCGACCGCTCGCATTGCGACCGTCGCGCCATTCGACGATGACTCGCGTGTTACTGTCGATGTAGTTCAGCTTGTTGGCGATCCGGGCCGGAATGCGCGAGTTCGATTGCGACGCGGGGACGAGTGTCGAATACATCTGCTGATGGGCGTGAATGAGATCGCTCAAGTGCCCATTGAGCGGGAGATGGTTCGCGATATTGGCAGACTGAACTGTCCGCGTCTGAGTTCCCAAGTCACGTGAGGGGGCGAGCGGCGCTAGCGCCTGCAAAACAGCAGCCCGTACCTTCCAGAGCTTCTGACTGCTAGTGGCAGCGATTTCAAACGTCGTGTAATCACCGTCATTGGTTGTAGGACGGTCACTGACGCGGTTCTCGACCTCGGAGTAATCGTCCATCTCGGTCGAGGGGTCATCCACGGCGGCTGGCAGCCAGACCGAGGCGGATCGCGCCCCGGCAAACGCGGCGTAGTGCAGCACCATCTGAGCGATCATCAACTGACTGACCTGCACGATCAGCAGGACGACCATGATGAAGACCGGCATCGTCAGAACAAACGCCAGCGACTGCACGCCGCCTCGCTGACACCGGTGCATCTGAGCCAGCCGCCGCCAATCCCACGAGGCCGCTCCCACCGCCAGCACTCCGCGCAACACCAGCATCGCCGCACACAGCACGACGAAACAGGGGAGGCAGGCAATGAGGATGTCTCGATGCACGGAAGAACTCACTTCGCAGGATCGTCGCCACGCAGAACGGCTTTGCCCCAAACGGCAAATCGACCCGAACAAGCCAACCAAACCAAAACAGCAAATGGCAGAGCAACCCAACCACCAACAAGGAAATGCAGCGTTGGCGTGCCAAACGTGAGGTCGGCGATGATCATCAGCGCGTATAACGACAAGAAGGCAACCGTGACGAAGTGCCAGAATGGGTATCGACGAAGCCGCGTCGTATCGACGACAACCCACCAAGCCCCCATGTAGAGGCACATCACGATCTGGCTGTAGTTTTCCTGCCAAGGAGGCATCGGATTGACTCTCTAACCATCAACTCATCACGGCGATCCATTCACTCCACCGATCCCACGTCACGATCAAAGTCCCGATCAGTCCGGCCGGGGCGAGGAACAGAGTCTGCTGAAGCGGCTTCCGCGCCTCGTGACTGAGAGGCACCCAACCTTTGAACTGCCACATCCGAGCCAGTTGCTTGGCCACTCCCACCACGATGTTTACGAAGCCCATCTGCCAGACGATCACCGCGCCGCCGAGGATGCCTCCCAGCACCAGCGTCCACAGCAGCGCTTCCACTCCCCGTTCAAACCCCAGGAACGTGCCCATCATCGCCATCAACTTCAGATCGCCACCACCGAGACCAAACAACACGAAGCAGATCAACATCAAGCCGCCACAGATTGCGAAGCCCTTGGTC
>JAYUFF010000552.1:0-5017 GCA_043738825.1 Schlesneria sp. | reverse complement strand
TCAATTGCTGGGCATTATGCACGCGACGTTTTCACGATGTGAACGCGATAAACACTATGAAAACGGACATCGGATAATATCCCATCTGAGTGAGACACGACACTAGCGCTTCGTCACACCCAAGAATTGGTTGTTGTCGTAGCCACGTTCGCCAGAACGTGGGCGAGACGCTGGATGGACCCCACGCTCTGGCGAGTGTGGCTACCCCAAGATCAAGCTGTGACACCGCACTAGCCCCCCACAAACAATCATGAGGACGCCCTCCAGATGACCAGCCGTTCCCGTGAGAGGCACTTCAAGCTGAGTTCCACTTCGTGCCGTCGAATCGCCGCAGTCGTCTGTGTGCTCGGCCTGAGTTCCCAGTCTTCAAAGGCTCCCGGCATGGGTCACGCCTCCGAACAAACGACCGCTGCTCCGATGGAGATCGTCGCGCATCGAGGGGCTTCGTTTGACGCTCCCGAGAACACACTGGCGGCCTTCAAACTCGGCTGGACTCAACAAGCGGATGCCGTCGAGTTGGACATCCTGCTTTCCAAGGATGGTCGCATCGTGGTGATTCACGACAAGGACACGAAGCGCATCTCGGGCGTGGACCGCCCCGTCGTCGATCAGACACTCGACGAACTTCGCTCACTCGACGCGGGCCGTTGGAAAGGCGCGAAGTTCACCGGTGAGAAGCTGCCGTTGCTGAGCGAAGTCCTCGCAACGATTCCCGATGGCAAGCGGCTGTTCATCGAAGTGAAGTGCGGTGCCGAAGTCGTTCCCGAGTTGGTCCGCGAACTCAAAGCAGCAGGCAAGAAACCGGAGCAGTCGGCGATCATCGGGTTCTCGGCCGACGCGATGGCCGCTGTGAAGCAGGCCCTTCCCAACGTAGAGGTCTACTGGATCGCCAACATCAAGCCCGACCCAAAGGCTGCCAAACCTCCGCTCACAGTTGATGAGCTGATTGCCACGGCGAAGCGGATCAACGCCGACGGCCTCGACCTGTCCGCGTGCGATACGATCGACAAAGCCTTCGGAGACAAGGTCCGCGCGGCGGGACTGAAGCTCGCCGTCTGGACCGTCGATGATCCCGCCGTGGCCCGCGCGATGCAGGCCGCTGGAGTTCAAAGCCTGACCACCAATCGTCCCGGCTGGATGCGCGAGCAACTGCGCTAACCGAGATGCATCCGATAGAAGCCTGAAGCGCAAGCGAAGCTCCTTCGCTTGCGCTTCAGGCTTCTATCGCCGTGACATTTGTTTCGGAGACTCGCCTGCCGATCAAGAACAAGAAGGACTGACCACAGATTTCCCGGCGCGGCTTCACTTCGTTCAGCCGCAACCGTCTTGAAAGTCGAAAGGCTTCCGAAAGTCAGAACACTAATCTTCGCTGATCTTCACTCATCCGAATCAGCGAAGATCAGTGTCAATCAGCGTTCCCAATTCTTCGCGCCCGGCGAAGATTTCCAGACTGTCAACCCGGCGTCGCCAATGGAGTTGGCAAGAAAATGATTGGCAAGAAGATGAAGACGCAGTGTGGCGACTCGTCTCATCATTTTCTTGCCAGACATCTTTTTCCCTTTGGTTGCGGCTGAGCCGCGCTGGGAAATCCGAGGTTGTCTTTTCGGAGTTGCCTGCTGCTCACGGTTCCAGCGAATTTTCAGAATTCTCCGAAATCTCGCCAAGATTCTGCCGCGACCGGCGAATGACAGGGAAAGAACCCGACCGAACCGCGTTTCGTGCGTGCCACGCATGAGGGGAGCCGGGCGTCGCAAGTCACTCTGTCGTGAAGGTCGCTGCCATGCTGAAGAAAATCCTGTTGGGAGCCGGTGTCGCCGTTGGACTGGGAACATTCGTCTTCGGTCGGGAGGCTGCCAGTTACCTCCGCGCCGGATGCCGCAATGTGCAGAACGCCGTCAAAGCAGAAGTCCCCGTCGAGTTTGAGATCGAACGCGCCAAGACGCTCGTCGATCAGCTTGTGCCCGACATTCGGCAGTGCATGCACGTCATCGCCGAACAGCAGGTCGATATCGAACACCTGACGATGGCCCTCACTCGAAAAGATGCCGAACTCAGCAAGCAGAAGGACTCGATCCTCGCCCTGCGCGGCGATCTCGGCTCGGGCAAAAGCATTTTCACGTATGCCAGCCGCAAGTACTCGACGAACGACGTGAAGCGAGACCTCGCCACTCGGTTCGAGCGATTCAAAGCGGCCGAAGAAATTCTGGCCGCTGACCGCCAGATCCTCACCGCCCGCGAACAGACGCTCGTCGCCAATCGCGACAAGCTCGATGGTCTCATGCAGGCGAAGAAGGAACTCGAAGTGAAGCTGGAGCAACTTCAAGCCCGCCTGCACACGGTGCGTGCTGCCGAAGCGGTCAGTCACCTTGCGATTGACGATTCAAACCTCAGTCACGCTCGCAAGCTGATCGAAGACCTGAACAAGCAACTCGACGTGAAGCAGCGCGTGCTCGACGCCGAGGTCAAGTTCGTCGGCCTGATCCCCGTCGAGAAGGCCGAGCCAACCGCACCCGCCAACCTCGCCGAACAGATCGACGCCTACTTCAGCACCGAGAAGGCAGCTGATGCGGCGGAAGTGGCGACGCGGTGAAGGTGTACCGTAGTGCCGTCGCTCCGCCGACGGCACGGGTTGGAGTGAACGATTGAAGACGGCGACGACTTGCTCGCGCGTCCCGTCGGCGGAGCGACGGGACTACAGTACTCGCACCGCGAGCGGCCACCTCGGTCGCTCGCGGTCGCAAAGTTTGCGATGATCCGCTGCGAAGAGCAGCCGTTTGGCGGCCAACTTATTTCAGCCCCTATCTCAGGATGACTGCTCCAATGCGGTACTTCGTTGCAGGCCATTTCTGGTTGCTCGTCGCGGCGGCAATGTTCGTGGGACAGATTCCGACAAACTGGCAATACCACAGCCGGTTTTTCGGAATTGGTGCTCAATTCCCCGACACGTTTTACGCCGTCTGCATTATGGCTGCTGTCGCGTTTGGTGGGGTTCATTTGTTCAGAGCGTGGCGATCCGACGGATCGTTTGACCTTGTCGCACGAGGGGCCGCTTACAAACATGAGGCATCCGGTGAGTCAGAGAAATGACGAGATACTGCCCGGCTGCGATCTGTTTTTCAGTTTAGGTCTGAGCTTTCGCCTCGGAAGGTAAAATCATGCGCGGTGCCGGTTCAATACCACACGAAAACGTCACGACCGCGTTTGAGCTGCCGGGACAACGGATCACCCAGAACTGCGGAGTCGTCCGTGGGATCGTCGTTCGCTCCAACAGCATCGTCGGAAACTTGATGGCCGGCTTGCAAACGATCGTGGGTGGCAACATCACGGCGTTCACGTCGATGTGCGAACAGGCGCGGTCCGACGCCTTTCACGAGATGCTGAATCACGGAGCCGAACACGGTGCGAACGCGATCATCGGAATGCGGTACGATGCGAATGAGATCGCGGACGGAGTCACCGAAGTCCTCGCGTATGGAACGGCTGTTGTCATCGAACCCATTCGGTGAACGGCAGCGTCAAGAGAAGAAAAGCCCCCTCACCCTAACCCTCTCCCCCCAGTATTCGTTTTTGAAGACAGGGCGGGGGAGAGGGGACTAAAACCATGAAGTTCACTCACCTGCCGGGAGCGACTCCCGTTGACGGCTTCACGATTCGGCGCGGCATTCACCGTGGCGGGTTTGGGGAGGTCTATTACGCCGTCAGCGATGCGGGCAAGGAGGTCGCGCTCAAGCTGCTCCAGCATGAGCAGGACGTTGAACTGCGCGGAGTGACGCAGTGTCTGAACCTCAAGCATCCCAATCTCGTCAACCTGTTCGACGTGAAGACCGACTCGCACGGTGAGTCCTGGGTCGTGATGGAGTACGTGAACGGGTCGAGTCTCGAAGATGTCCTCGCCGCGTTTCCGAATGGTCTGCCGCTGGAGGAGGTTCGCGACTGGCTGACGGGTCTGGTGGCGGGCGTCTCGCACTTGCACGACCGAGGCATCGTGCATCGCGATCTCAAACCGGCCAACGTCTACCGCGAGAACGGCACGGTCAAGGTCGGCGATGTCGGTCTCTCGAAGAAGCTCGGCAGTGACCGTCGCGGTGCGCACACGCAGAGTGTTGGCACCGTTTACTACATGGCTCCCGAAGTGGCGAAAGGCCAGTACGGCCCCGAGGTCGATGTCTACAGCCTCGGCATCATGCTGTACGAGTTGCTGACCGGCCGAGTCCCGTTCACGGGCGAGACCACCGCCGAGATCCTGATGAAGCATCTGACCGCGAAGCCAGATCTGACTCCGCTGCCTGAGAAGCTTCGCCCCGTTCTCGCCCATGCCTTAGAGAAGGATCCCCACCAGCGAACCTCCACTGCGAGACAGTTGGAAGAGGAGTTCGTCCAAGCCATCGACGCCGATTGTGGCGCGGCCTTGCCTCTTTCTCCCTCCCCTCGGTGGGGAGGGAGAAAGAGGGGAGATGATCGTCCAGCGACACAGAATGGCCACGCAACTTCATTCGCCTCGGCGACGTTGTTCGATGCCACAACGGTTCCAGCGACCCCTGCCAGCCCATCGTCACCTCCGCCTCTTCCGGTGAGACCAAGCAATCCCTCAACCCGCGACGCGCGAGCGAGTGTGCCGGCTGGCAAGGCCCTGTCGGCGCGAGCCTCAGCGACCAATGTGTCGGATCGTCATCGCTGGATCGCGCTGACGCTCGTGCTGGTCGGTGGGTTGGTCATGTTCTCGCCGGGGACTCCGCGCGCGTGGGTCGGGTTGGGACTGGTCGGGCTGGCGTATTCGGCCGCGCTGTTTGCTCGGTCTCCCAAGTGGGCACCGGACGAATTGGAGCCGACCGAAGAACCGATCACTCCGTTGCGGCAGGTTCTTGCCGAGCCGGTCAGCTTGATGCGGAAGAGGACTCGATCAACGAGCCGTCTCCCGTTGGGCAGCCTGTTGTCGCGCGAGGCTCTGCGGGAAACTTCGTTCTCGCTGACGCTGGCCAGTCTCTGCGCTTGCCTCTTGTCGGTGGGATCGTTCTTC
>JAYUFF010000551.1:0-1887 GCA_043738825.1 Schlesneria sp. | reverse complement strand
CACCTGCTGAACAAACTCAGTATCCTGCAAGTCCGCCTGTTCGCCCGTCTGGCCAACGCGGTCGAGCAGGTCGAAACCGCCATCGGCCTCCCGCCGCTTCCCGACCCGAAAAACGACGACGAATCCGACATTCAGGACGAGGCCCGCGAGTAACACCGCCGATCCGTTGCTCCGCGCTGATTCCATTGATGGGCCGAAGGATTAGGATGGGGACCGCATCGCCAAGAGTTTTCAAACAGCGGCGCAATTGCTCCCTGCTTCATCACCACCATTCCATGACTCATTGAAGAGATTTCCCATGCCGTTGCGAGACCACTTCCGAGCACCGTTGGATCGCGAATCCTCGTGGGAGGGTGTTCACGGTGGTTGGCCCGCGATGATCGTCATGGACCTTGCGCGAACATTGCCTCCGCAATACGTGGCCGCCCCGCGCGTGCATTTGGGGGCGCAGGTTGAAATTGATGTCGCCACTTACGAACGGGATGCTGACGACAGTCCCGGTTGGAGTGATGGCCAGTCTGACGGCGGTGTCGCCACGGCGGTCTGGACGGCTCCGCGCGCCACGCTTTCGATTCCCATCGACCTGCCCGCTCAAGACGAATACGAAGTCCGCGTGTACGACATCGAACGAGGTCGGCGTCTGGTCGCCGCGATCGAAATCGTCAGCCCGGCCAACAAGGATCGTCCCGAGCATCGTCATGCGTTTGTCGCCAAGTGTTCTGCGCTCCTTCAGCAGCAGGTCTCCGTCGTCATCGTTGATCCGGTCACGACCCGGCATTTCAACCTGTACCACGACCTGCTCGAACAGTCCGGCGCGACTGATCCCGCTTTCGGTGCCGAGCCACAATCCCTCTATGTCGCCGCCTGCCGGTCCACGCGGCCCAATCGCAACTGGACCCTGGACGCTTGGTTTCATCCGCTGACTCTGGGAGCCGCCTTGCCCACACTGCCGCTCTGGCTCGCCGACGACTTCGCCATCCCGCTGAACTTGGAGTCGAGCTACGAGGAAACCTGCCGCATTCTCCGTCTGCCACCTCCGCCCGGTTGACGTGTCGTGGCGATGCGATGCGCAAAGCTGAAGTCCGGCTTAGCTTTGTTAGCCGGACTTCCCTCCGGAAGGACGCACCCCGGAGAGAAGTCCGGCTTTCGGAAAAGCCGGACTTCAAGAGGATTAACGGCGTGGCGAGCCACTCCGCCCAAGTCCGGCAACAGAGGAACTGCGAGAACCACAATGAGAACCTCCCACATCGACTTTCCGGAACACCCATCACGTCGGGCCTTCCTCGGAGGAGTCGGCGGCGCACTCGGGCTGACGGCGCTCAACTCGCTGTTCGCCGACGAGAGCGGTTCACCGATGAGGCACTTCGCGCCGAAGGCCAAGCGGGTGATCTACCTGTTTCAGTCGGGAGCACCCTCGCAACTCGAACTGTTCGATCACAAGCCCGAGTTGGAGCAGCGGCGCGGGACCGACTTGCCCGAGTCGATTCGGCAGGGGCAGCGGCTGACGGGGATGACGGCGGGCCAAGAAAAATTTCCCGTCGTGCCGTCGATGTTCAAGTTCGCGCGGCATGGGCAGAGCGGCGCGACCATCAGCGAATTGCTGCCGCATCTGGCGGGAGTGGCCGACGAATTGTGCTTCATCAAGTCGCTGTCGACCGAGGCGATCAATCACGATCCCGCCGTGACGTTTCTCACCACGGGAGCACAGCTTGCCGGACGGCCCAGCCTCGGCGCGTGGCTGTCGTATGGACTCGGTTCTGAAAACAAAGACCTGCCGGCGTTCGTGGCGATGGTGTCGCGCGGGACCGGCCGACTGAACGACCAGCCGCTGTATGACCGCCTGTGGGGAAGCGGCTTCCTGCCGTCGGTCCATCAGGGCGTGAAGCT
>JAYUFF010000550.1:0-5034 GCA_043738825.1 Schlesneria sp. | reverse complement strand
GGGGCATGCTGCGGATCGTTGAACAGGGCGACAAAACCCACAGCCGCTCCGGTCAGCCACAACAGGGACACGATCAGGATGCCGAGGCAAAACCGAGGGAACTCGTTGCGATGGCCCTGACACACCGATGTCCAGCGTCGCTCGCGGCGCGCCTGGTGGATAGTCGAGTCCATCCAGATGCTTCGTTTCTGTTCGACCACCCGCTTGAAGCCGAAACCGGCGGCGATCGCTCCCAGAAAACATCCGAGCACCGTGACCATCAGCGTGGTAAGGGACAGTGCCTCAAACACGCCGAACGGATTGTTTTTGATGATCGCCCGCTCGAAGAGGCCCACCAGTGCCAAGCCGACGGCACTGCACAGCGCGGAGATGAAGCAGCCGCGCGCGAAGTAGAACGGCGCGTGAACATCGCCCCGGCCCGCGAGTCGGTCGCCCCTCAACCACCACGCCGTCCGAAAGTCCGCATAGCCGAACTTCAGACACGCGACGGCGACGCTGACGCCCGGATTCGCAAACCACTCGAACGCGCACAATCCCAACACCGGAAACAGCCACGACCAGGCATCGCCCACAGCGAACCACACAGGGCGCTCCGGTTCATCAATCCGAAAGATGTCATCGCCGGAGTCGTCGTCATCCAACATGGCCTGTCCCCGTGTGGTTTCTCGCCAAGAGGAACATCGGACTCAATCACGGCCCTTCCACCGTGATGGCCATCACGACGGGGGAGGTCACGTCGTTGCCTTTGATGAGTTCGATCGACTCGATCTTGTCGGGACGTTTCGGCGTGACGGTGAAGTAGCGGATTTGCTGGCCTCGCAGCGCATAGGCGAATTTGCTGCCGGGGACATCCCGGCGACCGATGTAGTCGGACCAGACTTCGCCGTTCCGAGTGACGTGGTCTTCGGTTTGTCCATCGGCGTACTTCAGACGAACCGTCAGCGTCGGTGTTCCAGTCGGAGACGCGGGGAAGCCCCAACCGCTGATGCCTCCCAAGAAGTGGATCAGCTTGGCGGGGGCGTTGCAGGGCAGCGAAACGCTCTTCGGCATGCGGGGCGGTTTGTCGCCGTTGGTGCCGTGGAGCATGATCGCGTTCGGGATGCGCTCGCCCTGCGGGTCGATGAGCACGAACGGCACGCCCTCGAAGATTTTCGGAGACCAGTCCGGGAAGATCAGCTTCTGTTCGTCATACTCGCCGTCGTGGAACATCGTCTTGGTGGTGACGACGGTTGCGACCTTGGCGATCGGGATCGGCAGGTACTTGCCGCGCTGAGTGAGGAACTCCAGCAAGTTGGCGATGTCGTCTGGCTTCACCAGTTTCTCGAAGCCTTCGGGCATGAGCGACTTCCTGGAGCCGATCAGTTCGTCGATGTCATCACGCTGAATGGCGTGCTTCTTTCCTTCGGCATCGAAGATCTCGATGGCCGTCTTCGATTCGGAAGCGAGCAACCCGTTCATGGTCCGTCCGTCCATGAGGGCCACCGTGAAGACGCGGTAATTCCCCTCGACGCTGCGGCTGGGATCAATGATGTGCGTCAGCAGTTCCTTCTTCGGATGGACGGCCATGCCGGTCAGGTCGGGACCGATCTTGGTTCCCTCACCGCTGTGCGTGTGACACTTCGCGCACTGCTTCTTGAAGATTTCTTTGCCCGCGACCGCGTCGGCCGTGACCAGCGTGAGCGGCATCAATTCGTCGAGCACCTTCTGGCGGTCGGGGTCGGGCAGCCCCCCTTTGCGAGACAGAATCTTCTTCGCGCGATCGGCCAGTTTCTTGTTGGGATGGGCGGCCAGGCTTTGCTGCTGGTCCAGGGACAACTCGCCGAATTGCACGATTCCCTTGTCGAGCACATCGAGCAGCGCTTCGCTCCAATCGGCGCGGCTGAGCAGCACACGAATGGCCGCCGGGCGCATTGACGGCGTGAACGAACCGAGCGACGCGACGAGCGACGCGCCGACTTCGGGCGACTCGCTGCGACCGACCGCCTCAATGAAGCCGCTTCCCAACACCGGCGATGTGCGCGGCGAGATCAGCCCCAGCAACTCCTTCGCAGCGGCGGGGTCCAACCGACGGAACTCGATCAGTTGCTTAGCCGCCTCGATCCGGCCGGCCTCGGTCTGTTTGTCGTCCTTCGCCAGCGCGAGGAATCCGGCCGAGATTTCGACTCCGTAGGCTTCCAGCTTCTTGCTGCCGAGCCGCGTGGCAAACGTCGCCAACGATCCGCGCGTGGCGGGCGGCAATTGCTTGAGCAGCGCGACGAGCGACTCTTCAGTTGCTGCGTCGAGTGTCGCGGGCTTGTTCTTCGGCCACCCCTTGGCCAGTCCAGCGATGATGGCCGACGAGGACTCGGCCTCCGCACCGGTGATGGCTTTGAGCAACTGGCCGATCGATTCGGCGGGGACTCCGCGCGCGTAGTGTTCAGACACGATGGCCAGCACGTCGGCCGGCGGCGCGGCCAGCTTGGCATCCTTGTTCTTGAGGACGCCCGTTAGAAACGACAGATCGTGTTTCGCGGCGGCACTGATCGCGGCTTCCTTCAGCAGACGATCCTCGACCGCCTTCGAGCCGAGGACTTCGCGCACGGCCAGCGCGGCATCAGACGATGCAGGCATGTCGGCCAAAGCAAGAATCGCGGCCAACTGGACGCGCGGGTTCTTGTCGCGCGTGATGCCGCTCTGCACGAGGGCCGACACCGACGCTTCGGTCTTCGGCAGGACTTGAACAGCGTTGCGACGGACTCCCGCCGACGGATGCCTCAGCGCCCCGACGACCGCCTTGAGCGCATCGCGGTTCTCGCCATCGAGCACTCCTCGACCATGCAGAGTCCACAGCGCATGAGTGATCTCGGCGTTGAGGCCGATCTCATCCATCGCCTGATCCTTGATGATCTCGATCAGGTTTTGAACGCCGTCGAACCGATCCTTCTCGACGATCAACCGCTGCGCGTGACGACGCCAGAGAAAATTGCCCTGACCCAGCGCGGCAATCAGTTGCTCGCTGTCGGCCTTGGACAGATCGAGCGATTTGCCCGCCATCATCTGGCCGTCGTCGGAGGGTTGAGGGTTGAGGGTTGAGGGTTGAGGGTCAGCAGAAGAGGCGGCATCGACGCCCTTGCCCGTGTAGACCAACCGGTAGATGCGGCCGTGCTTTTTGTCCCGTAGTTCGGATTCGTAGGCGTTTCCCTTACCGGTCTTGAAGCCGACGGGAGTCGGGTTGTGCTGGATGATGAAGTTGTACCAGTCGATGATCCACACGTTGCCGTCTGGTCCGACCTCGGCCATGATCGGCCCGGACCATTCATCGTTGCTGGCCAGCAGATTCCAGGAGTTCTTCGAGCGGAAGCCGGCACCGTCCTCGCGCAGAATGAACGTGGCGATCAGGTGGCCGGTCGCCTCGGTGACGAAGGCGGCTCGGTTCCAGTACTCCTTCGGATAGTTGCGAGCCGTGTAGAGAGCGTGACCCGCCGCGGCCGTGAAACCGCCGTGATGATCGACTTGCCGAACCTTGTTCTCGTCGAACGGTTCAAATTTGTTGCTGTCGGCGATCCCACCGAGCACGGTCGATGACCAGCCTCGCACGGCCTCGTAGTAGCGGTTGGGAATCGGCATGAATTCGGAAGGGTTCCCGTTCGCAGTCGAGCCGAAGACGAGGCCCTCCTCACTGAGGCCCAATCCCCACGTGTTGTTGTTCGTCGAACGAAGGAACTCAATTTCGGTGACGGCGGTCTTGTCTCCCTCACCCGCGACCTTGAACCGGAAAAATCCCTGCTTGAATGGCGAGACCGCAGTGCCATCGGTCAGCGCGGGCCGCGAGTCGTTGTAGCCCTGCATCGCGTAGTACCAGTTGTCGAGGCCGTACTGGAAGTTGCTGACTTCACCGTGCGTGTCCTTCATGTTCCAGCCGGTGACGAGGACTTTCCGCAAGTCGGCCTTGTCGTCGCCGTCGGTGTCCTTGAGGTAGATGGTCTCGGTCCCATCCTGCACGATCGCACCGCCACGATAGAACGTGATGGCCGTCGGGATGCTGAGCTTCTCGGCGAAGACCGTGAACTTATCGGCGACCCAATCGCCGTTGGTGTCTTCGAGAATGCGGATGCGATCGCGGCCCTGCCCTTGTGGCTGAAGGTCGTTCGGGTAGTCAAACGTCTCGCAAATCCAGAGGCGTCCCCGCTCGTCCCAGTTCATGGCGATCGGCTTCCCCTCGAAGTTCTTTTCGGACGCGAACAACTTCACCTCGAAGCCGACCGGCGTGACGAAGTGCTTCATCGACTCCTCGGGTGACGCGGGCAGTTGCATCTTTCGTTTGCCGTGTTCCATCGTCCCCCAGTTCTTGCCGGGAGGATAGAACGGAATGCCGTCGGTCTCGACGTACTCAAAGGGCTTGAGGTCTTTGGCGAGCGTCGTCATCTCCGGCTTGTCCGAGAACGACGGCACGCTGCTCGGATCCTGTCCGCACGCCCAGCGGATGCCGCGCTCGACGAGGTTGTGAAAGCCGGGGTTGGCAAACGTCCGGGCATCGTGACCCCAGGCGGTGTAGAACACGCGGCCCTTGCCGTGAGTCCTCACCCACGTCCACGGCTCGTTCCCGTCCCCTTCCGCCCGCGTCTCCAGAACCGTGCGGTTCTGCTCGTTGTGCTTGGTGTGAACGTACGTCTCGTCAAAGCTCTCGAAGCCCTGGAAGCCCTTCATCACCGGATGGTCGGGCAGAGTGATCGTCGTCCGAAACGTCCCGGTCCCGTGCCGCAGGAACTGCGCCCCGATCAGCTTCACGACATCATCGTTGTTGCGGAAGCAGTAGCTCGCGCAGTGCAGCGGGATGAACCCCTTGCCTCCCGCCACAAAGTCGAGCAGCGCCTGCGCCTGTTCCGGCTCGATGGCGTCGATGTTCGCGTACACGACCAGCCCGTCATACGACTTCAGCGTGGCGGGGTTGAGATCGCCGACGACATCCGAATACGTGAGGTCAATCCCCCGTTTCTTCATCACCGGCTGAAGCTGCTTGAACCGAACAGCCGGTTGATGGTGGCCGTTGTCTCC
>JAYUFF010000549.1:0-1891 GCA_043738825.1 Schlesneria sp. | reverse complement strand
GGTGCGTTCCGACGACTCCACGCACCCTACGGCTCCTATTTCTTGTGTTCCCATGCCCACCGTCAACATCGCCACTCACCTGAAGGACATGGCTCGGCAGCGGCCCGAGCAGTTGGCGGTGATGTTTCCCGAAAGCCGCGACCGGCAGGGACGGACTGCTTACACGAGCCTCACGTTTCGGCAACTCGACGACGAGAGCGATCAAATTGCGACCGGCCTGACGATGATGGAAATGGGACGTGGCGTGAGGACCGCGCTCATGGTCCCGCCGTCGCTGGAGTTCTTCACACTGACGTTCGCTCTGTTCAAAGCCGGAGCCGTCCCGGTCTTCGTTGATCCGGGGATGGGCCTCAAGAACATCGGCAAATGTTTGGCCGAAGCCGAACCGACCGGCTTCATCGGCGTCACCAAGGCTCATGTCGCGCGGTGGCTGTTCGGTTGGGGAAAAGGTTCGCTGACGAAGTACGTCCACGTTGGAGGAAGACCATCACAGAACTATTCCATTTCCGTAAACAAAACGTGGATGACATTGCGTGACCTCAAGTTCTTCGGTGGTCCGCCCGAAGGTCCGAGGTTTGTCGATACTGAGGGTCTTGGACCGGGATTGCATGACTTGAATGCGATGGCATCAACAGACAGTCGCATCGCGCATACCGCGGCCTCGGACACGGCGGCCATCCTCTTCACCAGCGGCAGCACCGGCGTGCCCAAGGGGGCGGTCTATTCGCACGGAAACTTTGTCGCTCAGGTCGAGTTGCTGAAGAAAGTCTTCGGCATCGAGCCGGGTGAGATCGATCTCTGCACGTTTCCGCTGTTCGCCCTGTTTGCGTCGGCGCTCGGCATGACGGCGATTGTGCCTCGCATGGACTTCACCCGGCCCGCGAGAGTCGATCCGCGCGAGGTGATCGAGCCGATTCAACGCTTCGGAGCGACGAACATGTTCGGCTCGCCCGCGCTGCTCAACGCGGTCGGTCGTTACGCGAGCCGCCGGATCGACGGGCAGATTCAGGAGACGATGCCGACGCTCAAACGAGTCCTCTCGGCGGGCGCGCCCGTTTCGGCCGAGATCATCGGACGCTTTCAGGTGACGCTCTCCGCCGAAGCACAGGTGTTCACCCCTTACGGTGCGACCGAGGCGCTACCCGTCGCCGTGATCGGCAGTCGGGAGGTGTTGGATGAGACGCGGCAACAGACGGCGCAGGGAGCCGGGACGTGCGTGGGGCGGCCCGTCGAGGGAATGCAGGTCTCGATCATCCGCATCAGTGACGAGCCGATTGCCGAGTGGAGTGATTCGCTGATGCTGCCGCCGGGTGAGATCGGCGAGATCGTCGTGAATGGCCCCAACGTCACGCAGGAGTATTTCCAGCGGCCCGACCTGACGGCACTTGCCAAGATTCGCGATCCGGCGACGGGGCGGAACCGGCATCGAATGGGAGACCTTGGGTACTTCGATGAGCAGGGCCGGCTGTGGTTCTGTGGACGGAAGTCGCATCGCGTGGTGACGCCCGAGCGAACACTCTTCACCGAGCCAGTCGAAGGAATCTTCAACGCGCATCCGCAGGTCTTTCGCACCGCCCTCGTCGGTGTCATGCGAAGCGGTGTGATGCAACCGGTTCTGTGCGTCGAACTCGAAGCGGACGCTCGTCGAACTTCAAAGGCCAAGCTGACGGAAGAGCTACTCGCGCTGGGGGCCAAGCACGACACATCGCGCCCGATTCGGACGATCCTATTCCACAATGCCTTTCCGGTGGACATCCGCCACAATTCCAAAATCTTCCGCGAGAAGCTGGCCGTGTGGGCGGCGAAGCGACTGCGATGACTTGGAAGCCGTAGGGTGGGACGAGTCTTCGACGGCCCACCACAAACGTACCGAAATGGTGGGCCGTCGAAG
>JAYUFF010000548.1:0-5036 GCA_043738825.1 Schlesneria sp. | reverse complement strand
CGGTTTTTGGTGGGCCGTCGAAGACTCGTCACACCCTACGATGGCCCCCTATTCCTGAGATGGGTTTCGTGTGACGAACGCCTCGATGCTGGACATCTCTTCGATCCATCGTGGCGTCAAGTCGTGGCACGATTCGTTGGCGGAGGCGATTCGCGATCCCGACCAATTGCTCGAACGATTGCAGTTGCCGGAGTCCCTGCGCGAGGCGGCTCAGCGGGCGGCGAAGCAGTTTGCGGTGATGGTGCCGCAGAGCTACCTCAACCGAATGCGGCTTGGCGATCCCGACGATCCGCTGCTCAGACAGGTGCTGCCATTGTCGGACGAGTTGCTGGAAATCAGCGGCTTTGTCGAGGATGCGGTCGGCGATCACGAGGCTCGTGCGGTGCCGGGGCTGCTCCAGAAATATGCGGGCCGAGTACTGTTGGTCACGACGGGAGCGTGTGCCGTTCACTGCCGTTATTGCTTCCGTCGCCACTATCCCTACGGCGATGAGCCGCGTCGGTTGGACGATTGGGAGCCAGCGCTCGAAGCCATTGCTGCGGATGAGACTGTCCACGAAGTACTGCTCAGCGGCGGTGATCCTTTGATGCTGACGGACTGTCGATTGGGAGAGTTGATCGCTCGACTGGAGGCGATCCCCCATTTGCGTCGCTTGCGGCTGCACAGCCGTCTGCCGATTGTCCTGCCGAACCGAGTCACTCCTGAACTCATGGACCTGCTCACGCAATCGCGTCTGACGCCGATCATGGTTGTGCATGCCAATCACCCGAACGAAGTGGTTGATGATTGCGAGGAAGCGTTGCGGACGCTGGTTCGGTCGGGCATCACGACGCTCAATCAGGCTGTGCTGCTGAGGGGTGTGAATGACTCCGTCGAGACGCTGGCCGAACTGTGCGAGCGGCTCATTGATGTGGGCGTGATTCCCTATTACCTGCATCAACTGGATCGCGTCCGAGGTACGGCCCACTTTGAGGTGGATGAGGTTCGCGGACGAACGATGATTGCCGAGTTGAGGCAACGACTGCCGGGCTACGCCGTTCCGGAATACGTTCGCGAGGAAGCTGGTTGGCCCTACAAGCGGCCGTTGGTCTGATCGAGGGCATTGCCTTTTTCAAATGGGGGGTGCCACGGTCACGGAGCATCGACGTGGCCGTGCGAGGACGCGAAGACTGATTCCCCATCTCACGGCCACGTCGATGCTCCGTGACCGTGGCACCCAATCTCCCAGATTCAACAAAGCGATGGCCTCTGACCTGAACGAGGACACCGGCAGGAATTGCCGATGGTCGTTGGCGATACGGCTCCGCTTCTGCCGTTCTGTGCCGAAACCCAAATTGACACTAAAGAACGGGCCACCATATATTCCCGTCCCTTTCCCCCCCGGGGCTTCGTCGCGGTTGGCCGGTCGGTTGTTGGTTCGTTCTGTCGAGCCACGAACGAGCGGATTTCAAGGTCCAAACGCGGCAAAGGTCATGTCAAAGAGGAAGCCGGAACTCCAGGGACGGCTCAGTTCGGACTCGTCTTCCAACGAACAGTGCCAACAGATTTCCGTCGCGAGGACGGCTGTTGGCACTGATCGCGCGAAGCAACCATTCACTCGGGAGCGCCCGTGTCGGGCAATCAACACCCGTTGCGAATCGGCTGGTTACTGTCACTCTGCACCGCGATCATCGCGGTCGTGGTGGCAGCGACGCGCCCGTATCTCGTCGGCTTGGCCGGCGAGTCGGCTCCGTTCGCGGCGGCCGTTCCGATTCAAATCTCGGCCGACTGGTGCCAGGAGTGGCGCGACGGTGAGACCACGATCGCTCTGTTTCGCGGATCGTGCCGCCTCGCCCAGGGAGAGCGATCCTACGCCGCGAACAACATGGTGGTGTGGGTCCGCGATCCTGACGCCGCCGCTGGCGAGCGGCAACGACTGACGGTCTACCTCGAAGATGCGGTCGAGGTGCGTGAGGCCAACGGCTCGCGCACCGAGCAATCACTGTGGGTGGACCTCAACTCGACGACGGGCCTGACGTTGTCGGTGCGCGGTCGCGTGGCAGATCGCTCGGGAGCGGAAGACCCGCTCTTTCGCCGAGCCGTCCATCGACAAGGCGGTTCGGAACGAGGCGGACTTCAGCAGACGCAATTGACCGTGCCTGCTCAAGGTGGTGCCGATCCGACCTGGCGCACTGTTCCGCTTCCACAACCGAATGGCCTGCGCCGCGTGAGGGTTTCGCCGCGCAGTTTTGCGATGCCGTACAACGTGCAGAGTTTTCCTTCGACCAACACGACGCCGCCGGAGCAGGTCACGATCCTGACCGGCGGCGTCAACGTCTTGGTGGATGGAATGGTCCTCGGTGGCGACGAGGGTCTGGGTGCGATTGACCTCAGTGCGGATCGCGTGGTGATCTGGACCGAACCCGCCGAGAACGGGGAGTTCTCGGCCGAGATGCTGCAACGTCCGGATGCCGCGTTTCAGGTGTATCTCGAAGGTAACATTGTCATGCGCCAGCAATCGCGATTTGCACAGCTTGGCAATCGCGAAGTGAGCAACGTCGTGAAAGCCTCGCGCGCGTTCTACGACGGTCGAGACAACCGGGCACTCATTCTCGATGCGGAGTTGCAATCTTACGTCCCTGCGCTGGATGCGGGAGTGCGCGTGCGAGCCGAGCGACTGCGGCAGAATTCAACCCGGTCGTATCACGCGCAGAATGCCTGGTTCACGACGAGCCAATACGGCAAGCCGGGCTATCGCATTCAAGCCAGCGACATCTTTCTGGAGTCTCGCCCCACGGGGCTGCTGCCGTCGCAGGTCGATCCGCAAACCGGGCAACCCGTCGCGCAGGAGCAGACCTGGATCACAGCGCTCAACACGCAGTTGCTCGTGGGTGACGTACCACTGTTCTATCTGCCACAGCTCAGTTCGCCGATCGACGACAATACCGATCCCGGTATTCCGCTGCTGGGAGGAGTGGTGGGGCAGGACAAGGTGTTCGGTACGCAATTGCGAACCCGCTGGGATGCCTTTCAACTGTTCGGCATTCAGCGCCCCGAGAACGTGGATGCCAACTGGGGACTCCAACTCGACTATCTGAGCAAACGTGGACCGGCTGTGGGAACGGACGGTCGTTACTCGGGAGTCGATGCGTACGGCAATCGCTTTGGCGGTCAGGGACTCGGCTACTACATCTACGATTCGGGCAACGACAACCTTGGCCTCGACCGACGAGTGCTGACACCCAGCGACCCGAATCGAGGCATCCTGCAATGGCAACATCGCCACTTCTTTGAAGCGTACAACATGACGCTGGACGCGGAACTTGGAGCCGCCAGTGACCGCAATTTCCGTGAGTCCTATCGCGAGAAGGACTTTGATACCGGCAAGGATCTTGAAACGCTCGGCTATCTGCGACAGCAGCCCGACGAAAACTTGATGTGGTCGCTGCTCGTGCGGCCGACGGTCAACCCGTTCGAGAACAACACCGCCTGGCTGCCGCGAGGCGACTTGTACTTCCTCGGTGAACCGCTGGTCGGCGGCCTGCTCAACTGGAGTTCCCACACGTCGGCGGCCTATGCGTCGTTGCATCAGGCCAGCGCGCCGACGAATCCACTCGACACGTTTACTCCGCTGCCCTACTACACGGATGCGAACGGCCTCGTCACGATGACTCGGCACGAAGTGGAAATGCCGTTCAATTTGGGGCCGCTGAAGGTCGCACCGTATGCGATGGGTGAGGCGGCGTTCTGGAGTGACAGCTTCACGTCGCAGTCGATCGACAGGTTCTACGGACGCGGCGGCATTCGAGCCAGCTTGCAGTTCGGGCGGGTGTTTCCCCAGGTCCAGAGCGACATTTTCAATCTGAGTGGCCTGGCTCACAAGATGGTGCTCGACGCCGACTACAGCTACTCCGGATCGACTCGGAGTCTCTCCACGATCCCGCAGTGGAACGAGTTCGACGACAACGCTCAGGAACGGTTCCGCGAGCGATTCATCACGAACGAGTTTGGAGGCGTGCTGCCCCCTCAATTCGATCCGCGCTTTTACGCCGTCCGCACCGGAGCCGGTTCCAACGTCACGTCGCCGTACCACGAACTGGTTGACAATCAACAGGTTCTGCGGTTGGGAATGCGACATCGACTGCAAACGAAAGTCGGTCCGCCAGACCGTCAGCGCATCAAGGACTGGATGTTGCTGGACCTGGGCGTGTCGTACTTCCCCTCCGCCAATCGAGACAACTTTGGCTCGGACTTTGGTCTGTTCAGTACGCGCTACGTGTGGAACGTCGGCGACCGCACGAGCATCATTGCAGGCAGCCTGTACGACTTCTTCGACAACGGCCAGCAAGTGTGGCATGCCGGCGTACAGAACCAGCGCGGCCTGCGAGGCAGCCTGTATGTGGGCTTGAGACAAATCAAGGGCGGCCCGATTGACAGCCGCATCGTCACCGGCAGCTACAGCTATGCGATGAGTCCCAAGTGGGTCTCGACGATGAGCGCCGCTTACGATCTTAGCGAGGGCCGCAACCGCGGGCAGTCACTGACCGTGACGCGCGTCGGCGAATGGCTGCTGTTCCACGTCGGAGCCAACTACGACGCCAGCAAGAACAACCCCGGGGTCATGTTCTCCATCGAACCGCGACTGGGCGGCCGATCCAATGTCTCCTCGACACAGCTCAGTTCGCTGCTGGGCATTCAAAACTGATCGGCGAGACACTCCGTCGGGGCAACCTCCGGCTTGCCCGTCATCGTTCTCAGCAGATCAGCAACGAACGTGGACGGGCAGGCCAGAGGCTGGCCCGACGCTCAGTTCCCGCTTTGATTGCCCAGACCTTGCTGTTCGGCCTTGTACCGTTCCATGGCTCGAATCTGGTTGGCGAGCTTCTGCTCCGGTCCCGACGGGAAGTACTGCACGTCGTCGTCGAGGTAGTACGCCGAAGGGAGCGTCTGTCCGCCGACCGTGGTTTGGAAACATCCGGTCGAAACTGCCGATAGCGACAGGCAGCCCGCCAGCATCAGTCCTCGCCATCCTCGGTTCGCGTTCCGCTTCATGACAG
>JAYUFF010000547.1:0-1892 GCA_043738825.1 Schlesneria sp. | reverse complement strand
GATCGAGTCGTCTCGGTCGAGATGTTCGAGCACATGCGCAACTACGAGTCGTTGTTCTCGCGCATCGCCGGTTGGCTCAAGCCGGACGGGAAGCTCTTTGCCCACGTCTTCTATCACGAACGATCCGCTTACACGTTTGAGACCGACGGCCGGAACGACTGGATGGCGCGGCACTTCTTCACCGGAGGAACGATGCCGTCGGCCGATCTGTTCCTCGAATTTCAACGCGACCTGCTCATCGAAGATCTCTGGCTGATCAACGGCCAACACTATCAGAAGACGCTTGAAGCGTGGCTCGTGCTCCACGACGCGGCTCGGTCACAAATCATGCCGCTGTTTGAAGCAACCTACGGGCGAGACAACGCCGCGCGGATGTTTCAGCGTTGGCGAATGTTCTACATGGCCTGCTCGGAACTGTTCGGTTTTCAGCACGGATATGAGTGGGGCGTCGCACACTTCCTGTTTCAGCGACGGGAGGCCGCGCTGTGAAGATCGCCATCATCGGGACCGGCATCGCGGGAATGACGGCCGCCTGGCTGCTCAACCCGCAGCACGAACTGACCGTCTTCGAGGCCAACAATTACATTGGCGGCCACACGCACACTGTACCCGTCGAAGCCGCCGGACGGACGTATGCCATCGACACCGGCTTCATCGTTTACAACGAGCGAACCTACCCGAACTTCTGCCGGTTGCTCGACCGGCTCGGCGTCGCCACGCAGCCGTCCGAGATGAGCTTCAGCGTGAAGTGTGAGCGAACGGGACTCGAATACTGCGGCTCGAACCTCAACGCGTTGTTCACCCAACGAGGCAATTTGTTCCGGCCGTCCTTTCTGCGAATGCTGTTCGACATCCTGCGATTCAATCGCGAATCAATCGCCTTGTTGGACGAAGGTCAGACGGACGTGACACTCGGCGATTACCTCGACCGGCACCGGTACTCGCGACCGTTTCGTGAGCACTATCTCATTCCGATGGGGGCCGCAATCTGGTCAATGCCGCCCGAGCAGATGCTCGACTTCCCCGCCAGATACTTCGTCCAGTTCTGTCGCAATCACGGGCTGCTCGGATTGCGAAACCGTCCGCAGTGGCGCGTCATCTCCGGGGGATCGTGGAGGTACGTCGAGCGACTGACACAACCGTTCCGCGAGCGGATTCGCCTCAACTGTCCCGTCCTGTTCGTGCGCCGCGGTACGGACTTCGTCGAAGTGGTCTCAGCCTCCGGAACCGAACGCTTCGATCAAGTGGTGTTTGCGACGCATGGCGATCAAGCATTGAGGCTGCTCGCTGACGCAACGCCTCTCGAACGCGATGTGCTTGGCGCGTTCAAGTGTCAGAAAAACATCGCCGTCCTGCACACCGACGCCTCACTCCTGCCCCGCCATCGCCGCGCGTGGGCGAGTTGGAACTATCACCTGTCCAGCCAACCGCTCGATGAGGTCGCGGTCACATACCAGATGAACATCTTGCAGGGACTCCGTTCGCCCGAGTCGTTCTGCGTGACGCTGAATCGGGAGGAGGCCATTCATCCCGACAAGGTCATCCAGAAATTCGTTTACGAGCACCCGATCTACTCGCAGGCCGCAGTGGCAGCACAGCAGCGACACTCGGAGATCAGCGGCCCGAACAGGACTCATTTCTGTGGCGCGTACTGGGGCTACGGATTCCATGAGGACGGTGTGAAGAGCGCCCTCGCAGTGACGAAGGCCCTGGGTGTGGAGTCGATTGGACGAAAGCTCGAAATGCGAACTCGTTCTGCCATGAAAAACTAGCCCGACGCGCGAGCGAGGGCTTCGCTGTGATCGACAACTCAGCCCGCCACCGCGCACAGGAAGGTGCCGGCCTCGATGCGGTCGGCCACGATGCGGTGCGGCGCGGCCGGTGCCTGCAGG
>JAYUFF010000546.1:0-5041 GCA_043738825.1 Schlesneria sp. | reverse complement strand
ACGCGCGGGGCGTTGCCCACGCGGTTAAACGAGTCAATCCTAACCGTGCGAGGTAGAAAACACCGTAGCACGGACGCCTCGTCCGTGCGGGCCATTTCCACAGATGGTCACTTTGTGCCGCACGGACGAGGCGTCCGTGCCACGGCTTGTGATCGCCAAATCCCGGTAGTTATTCATGCGCCGCCCCTGACCCCACGGCGCTCACTGCCGCGACTTCAGGAACGCGATCAGGTCGAGAAGCTGCTCGCGCGTGAATTGCGTTTCCAAGCCGGCGGGCATGACTGAGACGGTGCCGGGGCGGATCTCCTCGATGTCGGCGCGCAGGACTCGCGCTTCTTCCTTCGCTCCCGTGGCGAGGATGATCTCGTCGGGTGTCTCGCGCCGGATGAGACCGCTGTGCTGCTTGCCCGACTGCATGACGATCAGGACCGGCTCGTAGCTTCTCACGAAACTGACGCTCGGGAAGAGGAGCGATTCGAGCAGGTCGCGCTCCGTCCGAATCTTGCCGATGCGCGACAGGTCGGGACCGATGTTGCCTCCCTTGTAGCCGATCGCGTGACAGGCGACGCAGGCCGCCTTCGAGTTCGCGAAGACAAGCTGCCCGCGCCGGATGTCCCCCTGCCCCACCAGGCCGACCATTTCGTCGAGCCGCTCTTTTTGTTTGGCCGCTTCGACATTGATGGCCGCGTAAAGCGCTTCGGCCTGCTGCTGAACGGGCGCGGGAAACTTGGCGAGCCTCAGCTTCACCGAGTCCACGCGCAGGCTCGTCAGCACCGGCGATTGCTTCAGCCCCGCGACGAGCTTCGTGCCGACCGCTTCATCCGTGGACGATTCAAAGACGCCAAGCAGCCGGTTCAGTTCCAGCGGCCCGACGCGCGGGATCGCATCGGCCAGCGCGGCCTGCTGCTCAGTGGTGAGCTTCGTTTTGAGGAGGGCCGCCACGGCGGCAGACCGCGCGTTGACGGACGTCTCTTCGCCGAGGTTCGCGATCAACAGCGAGAACAACGCCGGTTCGAGCGGCATGTCGCTGACGGGCATCGCCGCGACCGCTTCCACTCTCGATTCGAGTGTTCTCCCTTCAATGAGCGCCAACTGTCGGAGAGCCTTCGCCAGTCCCTCCACTCCCGTCTTGGGAAGCGGCAGCGTCCGAACGACGTTGACGGCGGTTGACTTCAGTGTGTCATCCTCTCCTTCCAGCTTGTTGGCCAGTGCCGTGATCCACGAATCGGGAGTCTGCTTCAGTTCCGCAAGCTTCATCGCGTGGAACACCATCAATTGCACCGTGAAGTCGTGATCCGAGACCTCGCCCCCCTTGATGTGATCCGCCATCAGTTGCTGCACGCCGGGATTGCCCGCGAATTGCGCGAGCAGATTCTTCAGGTCATTCTGTTCCGCCGTGCGAAAGCCATCCCGGTTGAGTTGCGTGCGCAGATAATCGGCCACCGCATTGCCCCATTCGGTGTGACGGAAGACCAGCCACAACGCGGTCTCTCGCAGTACGGCGGTCTGCTCCGACAACAGCGGCACGACTTGCTGTGCCGTCAGCGAACAGACCGGCATCTGGTCGAGAGCGATCATGGCGACTCGCCTCACCCACGGATCGGGGCTGCTCAGTCCCTCCTCGGTCTGTTTGACATCGTTGATCTCGATGAGGGCGAACGTGATCGCATGCTCGAGCACGCGATCGGACTTCATTTCGATCTTCATGATTGGCTGAGCCGCCGCCTCCAGCAGATGTGGCACCGCCGACTTGTCCCCCAGCCGCCCGAGAACCTCGGCACTGAGCCGCATATTCTGCATCGTGCAGAGTCGCAGCAGCCTGAGAACCTGCGGCATGGCCTCGCGGTCTCGCCAAAGGCTGACCGAGTTGAGAGCCGCTTGTCGAACCATGAGGTTTGGGGCGAGAAGCGATTCGCGGACGAGCCGCCTCGCCTCGGGAGAATCGACGCGGGTCAGTGTCCAGACAGCGTTGAGCCGTGTTAGTTGCGAAGCCTTGCGAGGCTGAAATGCCTTCGAGTCATCGAAGGCATTGTCGTCCGTCGTCGTTCCACCGTATTCGAGTTCCCGCAGCGCCGGCTTCAGCACGGCGACGACCTTCGCGACATCATGCTTCGCCAGATCGCGGATCGCCCGCCGCTGAACGGCGGGACGCGGATCGTCGAGCAATCGAGCCAACTCATTCGGCGTGAGCTTCGGCCAGTCGAGCGTCAATCCGCGCGGGTCTTCGATTTTCTCGCCGCCCGCCCTACGCACGCGATAGATCGCACCAAGCACATCCGGCTTGTCGAGCTGCGAGGTCGGGCAACAGAGCTTGTACCAGCCGCCGGTGTCGCAGATGACGAGGCTGCCGTCGGCGTCCTCAAGCACATCGGTCGGATGGAAGTCGAGGTTGTTCGAGACGACGAAGTCCGAGTCGGTCGAGGTGAATGTCGCGCCGCTCGCCTTCAGTTCGTGACGCGACACCTTGTACATGTTGAACTGGCACGCGAAGAGGTTGTCACGAAACTTGGAGCCGAAGACATCGGACTCGTACCGCGTCAGCCCGCACGGCGCGGCGGCTCCCATGTGAACGAGCGGCGGCAGCAGGTCGCCCGTGCGCGGATGAAAGTCGGTCACGTTGTGGACCTTGCCATAGACTCCGCCATACACGGCATGAATCAGCCCGTCCCGCAATCCGCCGCCGGGGTTCTGCAAAAACGTCGTCGTAAAGATCCGCTCGCCGCCGGGAGTGAAGACGACATCAACCGGGTTGTCCATCCCGCCCGTCATCACGTTCTCGATCGGCCCGGTTCCATCCGCGCGGCGTCGGAAAATGTGAGACGCCTTCGTGACGAGCGGCTTCTTCCCCGGCTGCTCGTAAGTCTGCTCGGCAAACGCCCCTTTGCACCAGTAAATGAACCCGTCCGGCCCGAGATACGGCCCGTGCAGATCGTTGGCACAGCCGGTGAGCGTCTTCCCCTCGAACCACTCACCCCGCTGATCGGCCACGCCATCGCCGTCGGTGTCGGTCAGCTTCCAGATGCTCGGCGGAGCGGCCACGTACAGCGATCCGTCGTGCCACAACGTTCCCTCGGGAAACATCAGCTTGTCGGCGAAGACAACGCTCTTGTCGAAGCGTCCATCGCCGTCGGTGTCCTCCAGCCGGACAACGCGATGCGTCGGGTTCGCCAACTGCTTCTGCACCGGCTCATTCGATCCGGACGAATCGGTGACATAGAGCCGCCCCAACTCATCAAAGTCCGCCGTGATCGGCCGATCAACCAGAGGCGACTGCGCCGCCACCTCGATCTCAAACCCGTCCGGCAGCGTGAACGTGTGACCGTTCAGTTGCTGCTCAGCGGCAAGCCCGCGCGTGGCGGACGTGAGAACGAGGACCAGGACGAAGCAGAAGGATCGTGGCATCATCGGATTCCTTTCGAGTGGCCGATGTTGGAAAGGGCGTCGTACCACCAGAGACTACAACAAACGGAGCAGCCGGTCGTATTCGGCATGTGAACCAATCCAGAACCAAACCACCGTGTCGCCCTCCAGCGATCCGACGGCGCGATAGCCGATGCCCACACGAGCCGAATAAGGTCGGTGGAGTCGGGTAAACCTGTCGAAACCGCAGTCCGGGGTGTGCCGGGTTCTGGCGAAACAGCGCATACGCTTCGCGAGCCTGCCGCTGAACGTGAGCGGGAAGTTCGGACAGCAGCTCACGGAAATCGCGTGTTGTTTTCGAGTTCATGGCTGCTCAATGAAATCACGAGTCAAACCGGCGCGATGTTCGGCCAAGGCGGCGTTTGCCATCCCTACCAGCTTGTGAGCCGTTAGAGCGATGGTCTTGTCGAAACTGTCCTCGTCAGCCAGTTCGGCGAGCAACCGCGACGCCAGGACATCCTGTTCATCAGGCGGCAACTTCTCGGCGGCAGCAAATGCTTCTTGAAGCAGTGTGGTCATCTCAGTCTCCTTCAGTTGCAATACGTTAGACGATAGCTTCAAGGTGCAGCCAACTCACGACGCCTGCTTTCTCAACAGATGGATCGCTTGCGCTCGCAGCAGCGACAGCGATTCACTCCACTCGACGAGCGATTCAAGCTGCGTTTGTTCTCGCGGTGTCAATGTGCCGTTCGTGTTGGCGTCCATCAACTCCTGAAGGTGCTGATCCTCAATCGGCGGCAGTCGCAAGTGCGCGACGGCTTCCATGAAATCGACCGGCGCTTCGATCACGACGGGCATGGGGAACTCTTAAAAAGCGCGGCGACTGGTTGCGGATACGGATTCTACATCGCGACTCGGCGGTGTCACTCGCAGGGCTGAGATTTGACGAGCTTCATCCCGTGCGGAGCAAGAGTCTGTTTCAAGTCATCGAACAGCCGCTGCTCTGCCACCGAGTCGGTCAGCATGCCGGTGGGAAAGCCGAACGTCGTTCCGACGGGAAAGCGACACAGCAGCTTTTTGAGTTCGGCCAGCGAATCAACGAAATTCTGCGCGACCCACCATTGGTCGTCGATGTTCCGTCCACTTGTGCTGATCATCCCCGAGAGCGGAGCGCTAGGAAACTCGCCATCGACTCCGGAATTGAAGCGGATCGCGATTGGTTCACGCCAGCCTTCGAGCAGCGAGTCAACTTCCTTGCGCCCCGGGTCGGTCAGGCACAACGTCCGCAGTCGTTCGAGCTTCGCCCGACCGGTGATCCAGTTGGTGCCGTGGGACAATGCACGGACCAGCGCTCGCTCGTGCCAGATTTGCTGATCCGTCTGACGACCGTCGGCAACGGCTTTCAATTTATCAACACGATCTTTCCAGGTGTCGTGCCACGTTTCGAATCGCCTCCACAGGGCCTTTTCGCCGGCATCGGAGCCGTATCCTTGCAGCATCGAGATGGCGCCACTGGCGATGTCATGATTCGAGTCATTGAGGCGTTCGATGGCGATCCTCTCCAAGGCAGCCGACATCTGAATGCTTGAACTTACCCACATTTTTACAAGGTTTGCCAGTGTCGGTTCGCGGTGGCGGTTGTGTCTGACTTGTTTGGTGGCTTGGGGTTGCGTGTGTTGAG
>JAYUFF010000545.1:0-13358 GCA_043738825.1 Schlesneria sp. | reverse complement strand
TGGAAAAACGGACTGGCAGGTTACAAACCTACCCCACGTCTCGGCCGCCAGCACGATCGTCGAGCCGCAGGTCTCACGCTGAAGAATAGGCCAGACTCCGATTCGTCCAGCGGAAGAAATACTGCGGAACACGCTTTCCCGCCGAAGACCTCGACTGAGGCCGGTGGTGCGGGTGCCAGCGGTTCTCGTGGTCGATACCAGACTCACCGATGTTGCCCGGTGTGCGTGGCGTATCGGAGACAACGATCGTCACGTGGAAGTTGTGGAACATCCGCGCATCGGTTTGAAAACAATTTGAATTCCGGCGTGTGGCGTTTTGACATCCGCGATTCCCGACCTAGGTTTCGGGAACGCGACGTGACGGGAAGCATGCGGACAGTGAGGGGCTGTCTCGGTGACTTTCCCCGGCATCATCGCCGAAATACACAGAGGTCATGCCATGTCGAGAATTCTAGTTGTTGATGATTCTCCCGTCGAGCGTCGCGTCATGGGCGGACTGCTCGGTGAGAATCCGGATTGGACGGTCGATTTTGCCGGCGACGGGGCCGAAGCCCTGGATCGCTGTCTCACGCACGAGCCGGATCTCGTCATCACCGATTTCAACATGCCGAACATGGACGGTCTGCAACTGCTCAACAAGCTCAAGCAGCGTCATCCGCGCGTGCCCGTCATCATCGCCACGTCTGCGGGCAGTGAAGAGTTGGCCGTGACCGCCCTCGAACAGGGAGCGGCCAGTTACGTGCCGAAGATTCTGCTGGCCCGCGACCTGGGGCGCGTGGTCGATACGGTCTTGAGTGCCAGCCAGGACCGACGACAGGGAGACGCAGTCCTGCGGGCGCTGGTGCGGCAGGAGTTGAGGTTCTCGTTCCCGAGTGATCGTCGCCTGGTTCGGCCCGCCGTCAGCGCGCTGCAAGACTTCGGCATGCAATTCGGCATCTTCACCGAGCGTGAACGGACGCGAGTCGGCGTCGCGCTGGAAGAGTGTCTGTTGAACGCCATCGTTCACGGCAACCTGGAAGTCAGCTCGAAGCTGCGCGATCTCGATGACGGTTCCTTCGAGAAGCTGATCGCGCTGCGAATCGGCAAGTCACCTTACAAGGATCGTCGAGTGGAAGTCCTCGCGAAGTTCTCACCGGAGGAGGCCGAGTTTTCCATCCGCGACGAAGGCCCCGGCTTCGACGTGAGCAAGCTGCCCGATCCGACCGATCCCGAGAACATGGCCCGCGCTCACGGTCGTGGCGTCCTGCTGATGAGAACCTTCATGGACGACGTGTCGTACAACGAGACCGGAAACCAAGTCACGATGTCCAAGCGAAAGGCCGTGCTCGCAGCGGTCGCTTAAAGCGGAGTGGCACCAATCGACGATTGCCTTCCCTACAAACGGGCCGTGCGGCGAGATTCGACAGAGTCTCGCTGCACTTTGCATTTCGGCGGCTGCTGAAATCGGGCTGTGGCAGTCGATATACCTCACGCGGCCATGAATGAGACGATTTCGGTTAAACGACTCAGCCCGGGCCTCTTGAGGTACAACCACCTTCAGCGTTTCGGCAGGTGTTGCCGTCTGGACGCGGTCATTCCCTTCCACGATCTGACGGTGACAGCTTGATACGAACGCCAGTCGATTGCCGGACGAAGTCACCTTTTCTCAGGCTCTGGTTGCTGGCCGTCGTGGTGTGGGTCGGCAACGGCTTCGTGGCGAGTCCGTCATTCGGGGACGAGTCCGATCCGGTGGCGAAGGCGCTGGAACGAGTGACGATTGCAGACCTGAAGCGGCACTGCGTGACTCTGGCCAGCGATGCGCTGGAGGGTCGTGAGGCGGGCGCGAATGGCGGCAAGGCGGCCTGCGCCTACTTGCAGACCGAGCTGCGGAAGGTCTCGGGGATCTCGGCCGCCGGGACGAGTGGTTGGTTGCAGGAGTTCGCCCCCGATTACCGCAACGTCCTCGCCGTGCTGCCGGGATCAGACCCGGAGTTGAGCCAGGAAGTGATCGTCATCGGAGCGCATTACGATCACGTTGGTCGAGGCAATCAGACGAACAGCTTCGGCCCGTTCGGCCACATCCACAACGGAGCCGATGACAACGCCAGTGGCACGGCCGCGCTGCTCGAACTGATTGATGCCTTCACTTCACTAACGCCCGCTCCCCGGCGCACGCTGTTGTTTGCGTTCTGGGATGCCGAAGAGGTCGGTCTGCTCGGCTCGAAGCACTGGGTCGGTCATCCGACTCGGCCGCTCACCGATCTGCGGCTGGCCTTGAATGTTGACATGCTCGGTCGCCTCCGCGAAGGCAAGCTGACGGTCATGGGCTGGCGTTCGGCGGCGGGTTTGCGAGCGAGACTGACGGCCGTCAATCCGCTGGGCGACCTGCATTACCTCTACACGCCCACCGTGATTGCCGACAGCGATCACCATCCGTTTTATGAGGCGGGCATTCCGAGCATCCACTTCGACTCGGGCAAGCACGAGGACTATCACCGCCCCTCAGACGATGCGGACAAGCTCAATTACGAGGGGATTCAGCGGCTGTCCGAGATGGTCTTCCGACTCGCATTGACGGCTGCGAACGATCCCACTTTGCCAAAGTTTCGCCGCGAGGCATTGACCGAAGCACCGCCAAGTTGGATGACACCGCGAGCAGCCGAAGCGCCGCCACTTCGATTGGGAGTGGCCTTCGATCCGCAGGAGTTTCAGAACGGCATCGCCCTTGTGACCCAGGTCGTTCCCGGTTCGCCAGCGCAACGCGCCGGCATCCGAGCCGGCGACCGCATCCACCACATGGCGCACTGGTCCGGCGCTGAGGTCGCTGATCTGCGGACGATCATCCAAACGGCGAAGAGTCCGGTGGCGATCCGACTCCAGCGGCCGGGCCTCGACGAGCCGATCGACTTGAGCGTCGAACTGCGTGGCGAGCCGGTGCGGATCGGAATCGTGTGGCAGATCGACGCGGCATTGCCCGAGTCGCTGGTCATCGTCCGCGTGGTCCCCGATTCACCGGCCGACCGTGCCGGGCTGAAGCTCGGAGACGTGGTGATGTCGTACTCGGATCGACCGATCACGTCCGACGAGGAGTTTCGACGGCAGTTGCTCACCGATCGGGGACCGCTGTCGCTGCGAATCGAACGCCACGGCCGACCACTCGAAGTGTCGATCGAACTCTTCGAGCCGCAGCCTTCGCCTCCCTGATGACTGTGGCAATCCGAAACGGTTTCAAGAGTGAGCAGACCATTACGCGCAGGCCCTGCCGCCGTCTGCGCGTCACGACCGTAGTGATTGTGAAATCTGGCAAACTTGAAATGCGGTCGCTCTTGCGGCTGTCCTGCGGCGGCCGAAAAGAGAGGCAATGCTCACGAGGCCGCATCGCCGAGTACCGGCGGAAGCCGCCGATTCTCGTGCCTGCGGTCCATCCCTTCTCAGTCAACTTTTTCGCGCTTGCTGGTCACCACGGTTTGCCTTGTTGCGTGGAAGTCCAGTGGCGCAAATTGCCGATGAACTGGAGACGAGCAGAGCACCTCAATGAACTGCCCGAGACTGCGCTCGCACCTGTGATAAACAACCATTGAAGATCGCACTCAGACAGCAGCGTGAAAATGATTTGCCAATCAAAGCCTGACGCGCGAGCGAAGTGGTTCCCAACGCGGCTCCTTCGCTTACGCATCAGGCTTGCATGTGCCCGGTCATGCTTTTTCACGCTGCGGCTACAGACACTTCCAGGAGGAATTGTGCGTCGAATTTCAAGATTGCCCCGGCTGAGTCCCTGGCTGACTGCCATCGCGGCCACTGCGGCGGGACTCTGTTCGTCGATTTCGTCAGCGCAACCAGCGACCGCCGCGCCGCGTCTGGCTGCGGCTGCGGCAAATCGAGCAATCACTTCACCGACAACACCTCCGGTCGATCCGTTGCTGCTTCAACTGGATCAGGCCATCGAGGTCACCGGCAAACGTTACCTCACGGCGAATGAGCATTCGCCGTGGCAGATCTTCCACGGCATTCTCGCGATGAAGCGCGACTTTCAACTGAAACTCGGTGACCAGAAGGTCAACGCGCTGCAATGGATCGCCACCAGCGAGCCGCAATTCGACAACCAGCCGCTGCTGTTGAAGACCGCTCACGGTGGCAAGTTCCATCCGTACACTCGGAAGTGGGCGTTTGAAGGTCATCCCTCCCAGTTCATGGCACTGATGTCGCAGTCCGATTTGCCGATCGACTACTCCTTCAAGGTCGGTCATGAACAGATCACGATTGCCGACATGATCCACAACACGATGAAAGAGGTGAACTCCAAGGAAGAGGTCACTTGGGTTCTGTGGTCGCTTCAGCATTACCTCAAACCCGATGTGCAGTGGGTCAACCAGTTCGGTGAACCGTGGAGCATCGAGAAGCTCGTGCAGATTGAGACGGCCGCGCCCGTGGTCGGTGCCGCGTGTGGAGGCAATCATCGTCTGTTCGCCCTCACGAGGACTCGCGACAAACACTTGAAGCTCGGTGGAAAACTGGACGGTGTCTGGGCGCAGGCCGACCTCAAAATCAGGCAACACGTGGAACTGGCTCGCCAGCTACAGAACTCGGATGGATCGTTCTCCTCCAAGTTTTATCAGGCACCGGGCATCACCAACGACCTCAACGAACGATTCAACACCACCGGACATACGATGGAGTTTCTGTCGATCGGACTGCCAGACAATCGGCTGAATGAGCCTTGGGTCCGTCACGCCGTCTCACTGTTGTCCCAGGAGTTGGTGCAGTTTCGCCAGCGTCAAATCGACTGCGGGCCGCTGTACCATTCTCTGAACTCGTTGATGATCTACCGAGAACGATTGCAGGCTCTGATGCCGGTTGTGGTGGCCGTCATCGCGCCCGAGCCAATGAAGGTCACGCCGGATCTGAAGCCCGAGTCGGCGACGACTCCGATCATTGCGGCCCCGACAGCGACGAGTCTCAAGAACCGACCGGAGTCCGTCACCCCGCCCCTCCCGACCGAAGTCCGAAAGCCGACCGAGACCACGAAGCCGCTGGAACCTTCCACAGTCGTCTCCAAGCCGACGGCCACTGCCAAACCCAGTGAGCCGATGCCGAGTGCCGTTGCTCCCTTCGAGAAGCCGCCGTCCGCAGTCGCCAAGCGGACTGAGTTTGCTCCGTTGGTGACAACCCTCAAAACGATCGACCCCGGCCGTGTGATTCACATGCGACCGATCCAGCAACCCGTGACAGACACTCGGCCCCGTCTGCTTCCCGATGTTGTCGCGAAGCCGATGGATGACTTCGCCCTTCCCTTTCTCGATCCCGATTCGTTCGACTCCACCGCCGGAACGCTGAAGCCTCGATTCGACAATCCGCCTCCCGCCAGCCGAGTCGCCACTTCCAAAGTCGCTACAAGAACCATCAGCACGGTCACTGTCGCTCCGCTGACAATTCCGCTGGACGACGAACCCGTCTCGGCGCTCGCGCCGATCAACCGTTGAGAGGCCGGCATCGCAAACCGGACACTCAGGCGCGAGGCGACAAATCATCGACCCGGCCACACCAACCCGCGGCGTGAGTTTTGAAGTTGCGCATTTGGGTCGCTGACACACAACACGGGCGGAAATTGAAGCCTGAAGCGCGAGCAAAGGAGTGACGCCCAAAAACTCCTTCGCTCGCGCTTCAGGCTTCAGTTCTTCGACGTTGTCCTAAGCAACAAGTGCTGTGTCACACCTAAGAATGGGGGTTGTTGTCGTAGCCACGTTCGCCAGAACGTGGGCGAGGCGCTGGATTGCCCCCACGCTTTGGTGAGCGTGGCTACCCAAAGATCAAGCTGTGACAAAGCACTCGCCCATCGTTGTCCAACTCCGCAGCTTCAAAAAGTGTGAGCGAGAGACTGCGGTTCGAGTCCCTTGCTCACGCGGCGGGTTGGTGTGCGTCGAGCCGTTGCTGTCGGTCGCCTCACTGCAATGCGAACAGGATCAGTTTGGGTCGCAGTTGCTGCTGACCAGGATCGGCCAGAGCGATCCCGACCATCTGCTCGGCGGCGTCGACCAGCGTCACTTCTCCGTGACAATCGGCAGCGGGCATGAGGCCCCACGGAATGGGACGGCCTTGACGGACCCAGACGATTTCTGCGGGATCGAGTTGGCGTTGCGGCAGCTCCGTCACGGCAGCGAGCGGTGTCATCAAAGCCTCACGCAGCGAGGTCGCGTTCAGTGAGCCAAGCGGCACGGCATCAGCCAACTCGAAGCGACCGATCATCGTGCGATTCAGGGCACTCATCACCGCACCGCACCCGAGTCGCTCGCCCAGGTCGCGGCCAATGGCGCGAACGTAGGTTCCCGATCCGCACTCAATCTCGAGTTCAAACTCGGGCGGCTCGAACATCGCGATCCGCAGCGAGAAGACTTCCACCGGACGCGGCTCCAATTCGACGGTCTCTCCTCGACGAGCCAGTTTGTACGCCCGATGCCCCGCCACCTTCACCGCCGAGATCTGCGGCGGCGTCTGCTGAATCGTGCCCAGAAACGCGGGCAGCATCTGTTCGAGATGAACCCGCGTCACGCCCGACCAATCCCCCCCCTCGACCACGTCACCATCGGTGTCTTCGGTGTTGCTGCGTTTGCCCAGCAGGAAGCGACCGACGTAGCGTTTGCGTCCCTGCTGCACGCGCGCGATCAACCGAGTGGCCGCTCCCACACACACGATCAGGACGCCGGTCGCCAGGGGATCGAGCGTGCCGGCGTGGCCGACCTTGGCCGGTCGGACGAGTTTCTGCACGTGATCGACCACCTGCCGAGAGGTCATTCCCGCCGGCTTGTTCACGTTGAGCAGACCGCACCAACTCATGAGAGACTTCCGTGTTGCGCGAGACAAAACCCGAAGCGTGAGCGAGGGAATCGGGACACAATTCCCGCGCTCACGCTTCGGGTTGCTGTGGCCGGATCGAGGACTACCTGCCACTCGCCAAAAGTTCTGTCGGGAGCAGCAAAAAAAAGGCTCTCCGCCATTCGTGTTGATTCTCGTGTCAAATCAGCCGCTGGGCGCTAGCCCACGGTTTTATTTCGCTAAACCGTGGGCTAGCGCCCAACGGCACTTACTTTACCCCAGTAACCCGAAGTGTCAGCGAGGGAAACAAAAGGAAAACGCCTCTTGTCATCGCCCTCGCTGACGCTGCGGGTTAGTAAAGTAAGTGCCATTGTGGGCTAGCGCCCAACGGCGGATGTCAGCGTTCCAACACGAATGGCGGAGAGCCAAAAAAAGAAGCCCCTGCGGAGGGGCTGAGGGGTGACTAACCGGATTCGAACCGGCGACATCCAGAACCACAATCTGGCGCTCTAACCAACTGAGCTATAGCCACCATGAAGATGGAGCGAGATTCTAGCGACCATCACTTTCGATGCAAGTCCACCCGTGGCCGACGACGGTGCCTTCGCCTTGTTGAATTTGGGAAGCGGGTGCCACGGTCACGGAGTCCCCGGCGTGGCCGCGCGATTGGGAAATCGGCTTGAAGTCTTCACGCGGTCCTGTCGAAGTTCCGTGACCGTGGCACCCCCCATTTGAGCAGGTCTTGGTCCTGTGACCGACGACATCCATTCAGACAGTCCGCCAGCCAATGTGGTTCGCCGTGGTGGGATCTTTTGGTTTGAGGTGGCAACGGATGAGCAGCATCTCGCCTCCCGTATCTGTCGCCAGTGGCGGCACGACCAACTCGCGACAAGAATCGCGTCGCCCGCATTGAAAGGGCGATCGACCGCCGTGGTGATAACTCAGCGGTTCCAAGCCGACACGGCGCGAACTGTTGCCGCCCTTGGGAATGTGCCGGACGCGCGCTGCAACGTGGAGCTTGGAACCACTGAGTTTCACTCGGGTCTAGTGGCGGGGAAGATTGTCTCCGCAGATCCTCGGCGCGGCTATCAGGGAATCCCTGAGAGGGGCCTGCGAAAACCCCGAGGCTCCTCCACCCTGGTCGGATCTTTCCAGTTGGCACAACGTCGTTTGAGAGGTCACCCAAGAACGTTGTTTTCGGGAGGGACACAAGAAAGGGCGCACCGAAGAATTGAAGCCTGACGCGCAAGCGAAGGATCGCGTTTCGCCGGGCATTCTTCGCTTGCGCGCCAGGCTTCAATGGGCAAGTTTGTTCCTGCCGCTCACTTGATCCAATAGACACTGATGATCCAAGAGACACGGAGAGGCACCCCAGCCAAGACTTCGACACCTGTTGCGGAAAATCCAGTTCTCGGACAGCCTCTGAGTCACGTTTCAGGCGGGACAATTCCCGCGCGCATGGCGTAGCGCACGAGGCCGGGTATGTTGTCGATGTTGAGCCGCTGCATGAGCTGCGTGCGGTGGGTCTCGACCGTTTTCACGCTGATGCCGAACGCCTGGGCAATCTCTTTCGTGGTCTGGCCCTCGGCGACCGCCTGCAGAATCTCTCGCTGTCGCGGCGTCAGGAGATCGGCGGGCTTGGCAGCGGGGCCGAGTCGTTGCAGATAGTTCTCGACCACCTGCTTGGAGACGGCCGGCGTGAGATATGACCTTCCGGCGGCAACCTCCTTCACGGCTCGTTCGATCTCTTCGGCATCGGTGTCTTTCAAGAGGTAGCCCGCCGCGCCGGCGCGCAGCGCCTGCCAGACGTATTCCTCGGCGGAGTGCATCGAGAGCACGATGACGCGCACGCCGGGATGGCTCTTCGCGATGCGGGCCGTCAGTTCCAAGCCGTTCAGGTCCGGCATCGCGATGTCCGTCAGCAGCAACTGCGGTTGAAGCTGCTCGACCAGCAACAGGGCTTCGCGACCGTTGCCGGCTTCGCCGAGGATCACGATCCCCTCGACCCGTTCGAGCATGGCCCGAATCCCGGCGCGGACCACCGGATGATCGTCCGCCAGCACGACTCGAATGGTTGTCATCGGGGATCATTCCTCCAGTTCAACCGGCTCAACATCGGGCGCGGCGGGCCTCAGCGGGAAGCGGACGCGGACTTCGGTGCCACGGGACGGAGCGGATTGAAGATCCAGCCGCCCGCCCGCGATCAACACCCGTTCCTGCATCCCCAACAAACCGAGGCTGGTCCCGCGCGTGGTCCGCTCGCGCACCTCGGCGAGATCGAAACCGACCCCGTCATCCTGAACGAACAGTTCGAGTTCTGTGTCGAGCTGACGAAGTTCCATTCGCACGTGGCGCGCGTGAGCGTGCCGCGCGATGTTGGTCACGATTTCCTGGGCGACTCGGAAGCAGGTCGTTTCGATTTCCTTCGAGACGCCGCTGTCCCTCGACTCGGCGGTGAATTGAACGGCGAATCCGGCGCGTCTTGCCTGACGATCCAGATACCAGCGCAGGGCGGCCGCCAATCCCAGGTCGTCCAGCATGGAAGGCCGCAGGTCGAGCGACAGGTTGCGCACCTGTTCGAGCGTCTGATCGACGATGGCGATCGTCTCGTGCAGGATCGTGTGTGCCGAAGTCTCGCGCGCGGTCGGTTGCAGGGCTTTGAGGTTGAGCTTCATCGCCGTCAGCGACTGACCGATCTGGTCGTGCAACTCGCGGGCGATGTGCCGTCGTTCGGCCTCTTGCGCGTTGAGCAACTGCCGCGAGAGCACCTGCAATCGCTCGCGGCTGGCGCGCAGCTCGTCATCCGCCCGCTTGCGTTCCGTGATGTTCTGGCAAGTCCCCAGAAGGCCGATCACCCGGCCATGCGCATCGTGCAGCGGGAGCTTGTTGACCTCCAACCAGATCGTGGAACCATCGGGTCGTGTGACGGTTTCCACGATGCCAAACTGTGGCCGGTTGGAGTCCATCACCTCGCGGTCCTTGAGCGTGAAGTGCTCGGCCTCTTCCGGCGTCGGTGAGGGAAGTTGCGAATTCGTCAGTCCGACAATGGACTCGGATTCGCCCAGCCCCACCGTATCGAGAGCCACGCGGTTGGCTCCCAGATAGACGGAGTTGCGATCCTTCCAGAAGACGCCCTGCGGAATGCTGTCGAGGACGAGTTGCAGCATCACCCGAGATTCACGCAGCGCCTCTTCGATCCGTTTGCGGTCGGTGATGTCGCGGGTGACTCCGAGCAGTGAAGTGGTGCCATCCGCATTCCGCAGCGGCACCGCGTGAGTCTCCAACCAGCGTCGTGTGCCCTTGAGTCCGACGACCTCCAGCACGATGCGGCGCGATTGGCCGGCGATCACATCCCGGTGCATGGCCTGATAGGCGTCGCGGTGTTCCGGCGTGACCAGGTCCAGCAACGATTTGCCGCAGACCTGATCGAGCGAGTGGGCATCAATCATGGCCAGCCCGGCGGGGTTCATGGCCACCAACAGGCCTTCGGCGGAAATGACCTTCACGCATTCCGGTTCGGTCTCGTAGATCAGCCGCCAGCGTTCCTCGCTTCGCCGCAGGGCCTCTTCGACCCGGTGCCGTTGGCGGTTTTCCGCCTCCAACGCCTCGCGCGCGGCCTCGAGTTCGGTGACTTTCTTTTCCAGCTTGCGCACCAGCACTTCGTTGTATTCGCGCAGCGTGTCACTCTCGCCGGTTCGCGGTGGAAGTGAGACGGCAACCGCCGGCGGTTTCGCCCCGCGCGCGAGAACCTCCTGAATGATCACGATCATCACCTGCGGTTCCTGCGGCTTGATCACGAACCGGTCGGCACCCAGGTCCATCGCCAGCAACTCGTCGCGCGCATCGGTGTAGGTGGCCGTGTAGAACATGAATGGAATGCCGCGCAGCGACTCGTCCGCATGCCAGAGTCGGCACAGGACGAAGCCGTCCATCACGGGCATCAGGATGTCGGAGATGACCAGGTCGGGCGGCTGGCGGCGGGCGCTGGCCAGGGCCTCCGCACCATCGTTGGCCGTGATGACTTCGCAGCCGTACGCCCGCAACATCGCCTCGAGCAGGTAACGGTTCTCGGCAATGTCGTCCACCACGAGGATTCGTTTCATGGGATTCGCGGCTCCCAGTCTGCGGGCAGGAACGGTCGGATCTCTGCCATGAACGTCTCCGGGTTGATCGGCTTCTCGATGTAGCCGACGCATCCGGCCGCGAACCCTTTGTCGCGGTCCCCCTCCATCGCGTACGAAGTCACCGCCACGATCGGCACGTCCGCCAGTGACGGAATCAATTTGAGTTGCCGCGCCACCTCGTAACCGTCCATGCCCGGCAGTTGAATGTCCAGCAGGATCAAGTCGGGTCGAATGTGGTTGGCCAGAGCCAAGCCCTGTGGCCCCGTGCGGGCCGGGATGATCTCCAGCCCAGACAGTTCCAGCAGGAACGTCACGAGATAGAGATTCTGCTCGTTGTCTTCGATGACCAGTACCTTCGGCTTCATGGCCGGCGTGCCTCCCGAATCTCGGCCAGTGGCTCGACGGGCAGCGTCACGATGACCGTGCTGCCCGCGCCCCACTGGCTTTGAACGACGATCCCGCCACCCATCGCGTCGAGCAATTTTTGGCAGATGACCAGACCCAGGCCGGTCCCTTCGTGCTGGCGGTTCAGGCCCGAGTCCAATTGCCGGAAGGCCTTGAACAATTTGCCGAGGTCTTCGGGCCGGATGCCGATCCCGCTGTCCACGATTTGAATGCGGGCGACCGGGCCGTGATGAACTGTGTTCACGCGGTCACTGTTCGGGCGGCCGTTGGGCAGCACATCGGCCAGCACTGTCACCTGACCTTTGTCGGTGAACTTGATGCCGTTCCCGACGAGGTTCAGCAGCACCTGCTCGACGCGGCGGCGGTCGCCGACGATCCGGCCGATCTCCGTCGCGACCCGCACCTCCAGACGCAGGCCCTTGCGTTCGGCCAGAGGCAGCAGAAGCTGGCGCGAATGCTCGATGGCTTCGCGCAGATCGAACGGCTGAAACGAAACTTGCAAGTCGCCCGCTTCGATCTTGGTCAGATCGAGCACGTCGTTGACGAGACTCAACAAATGCCGCGAGCTACCCAGCACCATCCCGATCTGTTTTTTCTGCTCGGAGTTCAGCGGCCCGGCCAGTCCCTGGTGCAGCAGTCCGGTGAATCCGATGATCGAGTTCAGCGGCGTGCGCAGCTCGTGCGACATCGTCGCCAGGAACGCGGACTTCAGCCGGTCGGCCGCCTTGGCACGCTCGGACTCTGCGGCCAGTTCGTGCGCTTGCCTCACGAGACTGACGTTGAGCTGCTGCATGACTTCCTCGGCACTGCGCCGTTCGGCCACCGACGCGAACAGGATCAAACTCGCCAGCGTGACCACGCCCACATACGTCTGCAACACCAGGAGTGATTCATTGGTCGTGTCCATCGCGAACGGCCCCGCGCCATGCACCGTCCACGAGATCGCCACGCCCGCCAGCGCGACAATGCAGACCGTGACGATCCGCTGATTGAATCGAAGCGCCGCCCAGATCAGGCTGGGAAAAACCAGGAAGACGAGCGGATAGCGGTCGTTCGGAAACCATTGGCCAAAAACTATCAGACTTGTGACCGCCAGCGTGATGAACATCAGCAGCGCCTCGCCCAGCCGTCCGCTGCGGCCACTTGCGGCGGGCAGTCCCCACGCCAGAAACAACGGCGTGACCACCAGCACTCCCACCAAGTCGCCCAGCCACCACGTCAGCCACAACACGCCCAACTCCGACGAGCTTTTGATCCCTGCCGCGTACAGACTGGCCACGCCCAATGTCGAACTGATCACGCACATCGCGATCGCGACGAGGACGAATCGAAACACATGCATGGCGCGGCCGAGCGGATCGTTGGTGCCGATCCACTGCCGCAACGCTTCGGCACCGGCCCACGCCTGCAACACCGACCCGGCTCCGATCGCGGTTCCCACCGCGAAGTCCACGCCGGAAACCGCCAGGCCCTTGTGCATCCACGTGTTCGCCACGAACGCGCCCAGCCAGACGCCGGGCCACAGCCGGTTGCCGCCGATCAGCAGCGCCGCCAGCGCAATCCCGGACGGGGGCCAAACCGCCGTGACGTTGCCCGGATCGATCGCCAACAGAAACCCGAGCTTCGCCGTGGCGACATACATCACCGCCACACCCAGCACACCGGCGAGCCAGTCGAGGTGCATGCCGGAATGCCGGTGCGTCGCGGGACCAACCGCGACTCGATCATCACCGACAAGGGGACTCGCCAGTTGAGCACCAGTCGGGACGGCATGCACCACGGAGCTTTCCGGTTCAGTTGTAGATGACATTTCATTCGGCGGCTTGATCAGCTCGACTCCCGATCCTTGCGTTGCCGCGCCGAAGTGAGCGTTCCCGCGCTGGAGTGAAGGGGAACCTGGACACCAGCGACCGCAGTGTCTGCAATTTGGCTCGCGGAGTGTAACAGGCTGCGGGTCGCTTTTCGTCCACCTTTGCCGCAGCCACCACGGCTCCGGCAAGTTTCAAGTCGGGCAATTCGCAGGGTGGGTCGAGCCTTCGA
>JAYUFF010000544.1:0-1898 GCA_043738825.1 Schlesneria sp. | reverse complement strand
TCGCCAGAGCGTGGGGATCGCACCGTGACCGCAAAATCCCACGGTCTGGCGACCGTGGCTACCTAAAGTGAGTGCCATTCGCGCGTCGGGCTGGTTTTGCCGGGCCGAGCGAATCTTGATGCCGCGACCACCGTGACAAATTGAGAGGCAGTCTGCACAGTGATCGCTCAACCTTCTCGACGTGATTTTTTGGCGAGCAGTTTCGGCCTTGCAGTGGGGCTCTGCACGACGACGATTGCGAAGGCCGACGCGGCACACGGCATCGTCGATACGCACACTCACTTTTTCGATCCGACGCGACCCGAGGGTGTGCCGTGGCCCGGCAAGGACGACAAGGCCCTGTATCGCCGCGTCCTGCCCGGCGACTACAAGAAGGTCGCGATGCCGCTCGGTGTGACGGGGACCGTGGTGGTCGAGGCCAGTCCGTGGGTCGAGGACAACCAATGGATTCTCGATCTGGCCGAGCAGGACAAGTTCGTGCTGGGCCTCGTCGGGAATCTGACTCCCGGTCAGGCCGACTTCGCGAAATATCTGGCTCGCTTCGCGAAGAACCCGCTCTTCCGAGGCATCCGCGTCAACGCCGGGCCGCTCAAAGTGGGACTGGAAAGTCCCGAGTTCCTCGCCGACATCCAGCGGCTGTCCGAGGCGGACCTCGAACTGGACGTGAATGGCGGGCCGGAGTTGCTGCCGTTCGTCGATCAGTTGGCGGCGAAGCTGCCCGAACTGCGAATCGTCATCAATCATCTGGCCAATGTCCGCATCGACGGGCCGAAACTCGACGAGGCTTGGTTGGCCGGACTGAAGGCCACCTCGCGGCACAAGCTCGTGTACATGAAGGTGTCGGCGCTCGTGGAGGGGGCTTCGCGCGACGGGAAGGATGCCCCTCGCGATCCGAGCTTCTACGTTCCGGTGCTCGATGCCGTGTGGAAGTCGTTCGGCGACGACCGCGTGATCTACGGCAGCAACTGGCCCGTCAGTGAACGAGCGGCCGATCTGGCCACCGTGCAGAAGATCGTGATGGAGTACGCGCGCGGACGCGGGGCGACAGCGTTGGAAAAGTTCAGCATCCGTAATGCACAAGCCGCGTACCGCTGGCCGGATCGTGCCTGACCAGTTTCGTTCGACTCCTGTAGGCTTGTCGCTCCGCCGACAAGCGTCCCGTCGGCGGAGCGACGGGGCTACGGTACAACTTCCCGATGAAAGGCCGAGTGCATGGCGACTGTCGATTACACGTGCGTCTGTGGAAAACAAATGCGGTTCAAGGCGGAGCACGCCGGGAAGAAGACAAAGTGCCCGGACTGCGAGGCCACGATCACCGTGCCCTCGTCCACTGAGGAAGACGACGTGGAGGAGTACGACGACCACAACGAGGACGCCGCACCGGCAACGGCGACGGGAACGAGGCTGCGAAGTCGGGGATCGATCACGAGCGTCACGGGCCGTCGCGCGGTGGCGTCGTTCGGTAGCCAGGTCGTTCCGTCGATGTTCGGCACCACCACGCTGGAGATTGTCGGTTCGCGGCTGATCGAGACGACGCACGGCATCCTCTCCCAGCGACATGCCGAGCTGTTGCTCACCGAGGTCGATTCGGCCGAGTTTCGCATTACGCCCAACCCGGCTCTGTTGGGTGCGGGGCTCGCGCTGTTGCCATTTTTCGGGATTGGATTGCTGGTGCTGCCGTTCTACTTTTTCATCAAGTACAAGTTCCTCATCATCCACAGCGGCAGCAACGCAACCGTGGTGGCGATCACGGGGAACGAGGAACCGTTTCGAGACTTCATGGACAACGTGCTGGCTGCTGCGGAAGCGGCCAAGCATCGGCGCTTGTCCTCATGAACGAGGCCAACCCTCGATCAGGGCCATCGCCTTTTTCAAATGGGGGTGCCACGGTCACGGAG
>JAYUFF010000543.1:0-5059 GCA_043738825.1 Schlesneria sp. | reverse complement strand
ATCGCCGGCGTGATCGGCGAGGGCGCCGCCTCCGGCGAGTTCGAGGTGTCCGACGTGCCGCTGGCGGCGATGTGTGCCTGCACCGGGATGATGCGGTTCTTTCAAGTGTGAATCGCCGCTCACGCGCGGGGCGATGCCCACGCGGTTAAACGAAAACAAGTCCTTCATTCCCGCGAGCGGTATCGGCATTCGTCAGCTCAATCCCTTCGGAACAAGCTGGCGAAACCTTTTCGCTCGCAACGGGTTTGATGTCTGGCTCAGCACAGAAGCCGTGAAACTCGCCCCAAAATCGACTCGCTGCAGCCTGCTGTTCGGATCGCAGGCACAATGGAGTACCATTCGCAAGTCCGAGTCGCCGTCAATATTCAACGTGTGGCCAGTCTGCCGAAAGCTGTTGCCGCGAACGGTTCCATCCGCAGGAGATGTCCATGACCGCGCGAAGCTGTTCTCTTCAAATCGTTCTGACAATCGCCTTGCTCGTGACGGGGGCGGTCGATGCGGCGGCTGCCAACAAGCGAACGCCGGGCAAGTCGGGGCCGGTCGTGATCCCGACCGCCAGTGCCGTCGCGGCGGATGTCGATAGGCTGATCTTGACCGATCTCGACAAGGCCGCCGTCAAACCGGCCGCGCGCTGCAACGATGAGGACTTTCTCCGCCGCGCGTCACTTGACATCACCGGCCAGTTACCCACGCCGCGCGATGTCACGCTGTTTGCCCTCGACCCCGACGCGGCCAAGCGTACGAAGTTGATTGAGCGACTCATGGCCTCACCCGAGTTCGGCAAGAACTGGGCGCGCTACTGGCGCGACGTGATCTACATGCCGGCCACCGAGCAACGCTCGCGACTGTCGCAGACAGACTTTGAAACGTGGCTGGCCGATCAGTGGAACAAGGGGATCGGCTGGAACTTCACCACGACGGCCATGCTGACGGCGGTCGGCGACGTGCAGGAGCATCCCGAAACCGCACTGATCTTCGCGCAAAGCGGCGCGAACGAAGAGGTCGCGGCCGAAGCCTGTCGCATCTTTCTCGGCATTCAGATGCAGTGCGCCAACTGCCACGATCATCCGTCCGACATCTGGAAGCGCGAGCAGTTTCACGAACTGGCCGCGTATTTCCCTCGAATCAACCTCCGGCGAATGATGGTGGGTGAGATCAAGATCGAAGTCCTCTCGATGAACACGGAGCGAGGTCGCGGCGACCTGATGCGTGAGAACCCCGAGCAATGGTTCGCGATGCTCGATCGCAACAAAGACAAGAAGATCACCAAGGAAGAAATGCGACCGGGACAGGGCCTGATGGCGCGAGGCCAGGGTCAGGCTGTTCCACCCCAGTTTTCCGACCGCCTCTTCGAGATCGCCGACACCAACAAGGACGGCGCGCTGACGCTCGCCGAAATCAAGGCGATGCCGCAACCGATGCAGTCCGGGCGCGGCTCGGCCGAGCATCACATGTCGGACCTCAAAGACCCCTCGTCCAAGGGGAAGTTGATTCAGCCGAAGTTCTTCGTCGATGGCTCATCGCCCGGTCAGGGGCTGACCGATCTCGAACGTCGCCACGCCGTCGCCAAAGCGTTCACGTCCCCCGACAACCCGTGGTTCGCGAGGGCCATCGTCAACCGAGTCTGGTGCGAGATGCTGGGCGAAGGATTTTACATGCCGGTCGATGACATCGGCCCGACCCGCTCGGCCCGGTTCCCCGAGGCACTCGATGCGATTTGCCAGGGCTTCGTGGCGAATGCGTATGACCCCAAGTGGCTGATCCGCACCGTGGCCAACTCGCAAACGTACCAACGCAAAGTCGCCGCGAAGTCCACGTCGGAAGACGCGCTGCCGTTCGCCTCCGTCACACCGACCCGGTTGCGGGCCGATGTCGTCTTCAACTCGCTGATGCAGGTGCTCGGCATCGACGAGCAGGCGTCCACCGGCGGCCGAGGAATGATGGATGGTGGCCCGCGAGCCTACCTCAGAAATCCCCGGTTCGGTTTCGACATGCTGTTCGGCATCGATCCCTCGGTTCCGAAAGAGGACATCACGGGCAACGTGCCGCAGTCGCTGTTCCTGATGAACTCGAATCAGTTGCGAGGCGCGTTGACCGCCAGTGGCAACAGCCGACTCGGTCGCATCCTGCGCGACAACAAAGACGACCGCGATGCCCTCAGCGAACTCTACCTGCTGGTGTTGTCGCGCGAACCGTCGAAACACGAGGTCGAAATCTGCACGGGCTATCTCAAGGAAGTCGGCCAGCGCAACGAAGCCTACGAAGACCTGATGTGGAGCCTGCTCAATGCGAGCGAGTTCCTGTCGAAGCGATAAAACGTCTTGTCCCCTCGCCCCGGCTCTGCGGGGAGAGGGTTAGGGTGAGGGGTCTTCCTGTTCCGCTCATCCTCCCACACCAATCAATCATCAATCAACCTCCCGCACGGAGACCACTCTCATGTCCACGCTCCACTGGCACGAAGATGTCAACCTGTCGCGCCGCGCGTTCGCACGCCGCAGTTTTTTGTACGGCCTGTCGGGCGCGGCGGCGGCCGGTGCGTTCAACTTCCGCGACGTGATGGCCGCCCAGGCGGCCGACCTGCGCAAGGATGGGCGTTCGCTGATCCTGCTCTACATGCAGGGAGCACCCTCGCAGTTGGAGACGTTCGATCCGAAACCGGGCACGGAAAACGGTGGCCCGACGAAGGCGATCGACACCGCCGTCTCGGGCATTCAAATCGCCGAGGGCTGGGAGCAGACGGCCAAGCAGATGCAGGACATCGCCATCATCCGCTCGATGACCAACAAAGAGGGCGAACACCAGCGAGCCTCGTACCAGCTCCACACGGGCTACTTGCCGACCGGTTCGGTGAAGCATCCGTCGCTCGGGTCGAACATCGCCAAGGAACTGGCCGTGGCCAATCGCGAGTTGCCGTCGGTCGTGACGATTGGCGAGGCGGGGCGCGGTCAGGGTGGCAGCGGCAGCGGCGCGGGATTCCTCGGTGTCGATTACGAACCGTTCCATGTGAGCAACGCGGGACAGATGCCCGAGAACGTCGCGACGACTGTGAACGTCGGCCGCTTCCAACGGCGACTCGGGTTGCTCGACAAGCTCGAAGGGGAGTTCGCCTCGCGCGGCGGTGAGTCAGTCGTCGCCTCGCATCGCAAGATCACCGACAAGTCCTCCAAACTCGTGCTGACTCCGTTGACGAAGACCTTCGATCTCAGCGATGAGTCAGCCGGATTGAAGGAACGCTACGGCAACACACCGTTCGGCAAGGGCTGTCTGCTGGCGCGGCGACTCGTCGAAACGGGCGTCACGTTCGTCGAAGTCCGACTCGGCAACTGGGACACGCACGATGACAACTTCAGTCGAGTCGCCACGCTGGCGGGCCAGTGCGATCCGGCCGTTGCCACGCTGATCGCCGACCTCAAGGATCGCGGCCTCTTCGAGAAGACGCTGATCGTGTGGGTGGGCGAGTTCGGCCGCACGCCGCGCATCAACCCGAGGACCGGCCGCGACCATTGGCCTCGCAACTTCAACGCCCTCATCGCGGGAGGCGGCATCAAGGGTGGCCAAGTCATCGGCGAAACGGCCAAAGACGGAGTCGGCATCACCAAGGATCCCGTCTCCGTCCCGGACCTCTTCAGCACGATCTGCAAGTCGCTCAACGTGAACCCGGCCAAAGAGAACATGAGTCCCATCGGCAGGCCGCTCAAGATCGTCGATGGCGGCAAACCGGTCGAGAAGCTGTTCGCCTGATGCCTCGTGGCAAACACGGAACGAGCCTGCGCGCCCTCACCGCGCCGAACGAATCGCCGCGACTCCCGACAAACCGAGGGGCGTCGATCACTTCGGCGTCGGGAGGACGATGAGTGCATCCTCGGCGAAGGAGGCTTCGCCAGCCTTGCCGTTGATTTTGTACTGGATCTTCAATTGCTTGACGCTTCCCGGCAGCGGGTCGCCGCCGAAGTTGGCGTTGTACCCGGCCGACGCCAGCGTGATCAGAGGCAAGTCACCCGCCTGTTTCTGGAGGACCGCAGTTACGTCCCGTTGATTGGCCCCGGCTCCGTATTCCGCTTTGACGATCTCCAGCTTCACCTTGTCGATGCCAGCCTTGGAGAGGAGTTCTTTCACCTCGTCCCCCTTGCCACCGAGCTTCTGGGCGATGACCAGCGTGGCTTGAGTGGCGTCGTTCTTCAGTTCGGGAATCTGCATGAGCTTGATGGCCAGCTTGAGTGTCTCGATGCTCGGATGGAGTTTGAGGACATCCAAGACCTGCTTCTGATCGGCGGGCAGGCGGGACATGTCAAACGCCGTCCGACACATCTCGGCTCGCTGCTCATCCGGCATGGCGAACTTCCGCGCGAGGCCAATGTAACCGCGCAGTGCGCGCAGTTGGAACTTTTCCTCCGGAGCGGTCTTGGCCAGATCGAGCAGGACCGGCGCAGCCTCCAAGCCGTTCCATTTGCCGAGCAATCGACTGCCGGCATCCTGGAGTTGGGGATCGTTGCTCTTGGCCGACGCGGCAAGGGTCTTGAGGGCCTTGGCCCCCCCCACGTCGTTCAGGATTTCCAACAGCGTGGTCTTCGTCGCCCCCGGCGCGCGGTCGAGGGCCGTCGAGAGTTCGGTGGCGCAGGCGTCGCGATCGGGCATGCGGACGCTCGCGGTCTTCAATGCGAGTTGAGCCACGGGGGCGTCCTCGGCGTGCTTCGGCGTGATGACCTGCGTGATGAGCACCGACAATTGTTTGAGCGCGACCGTTTCTCCTAGGGCCTTCAACGCGACGCTGCGCACCATGGCGTCGGAATGATCCAATGCCTTCAGGAGCATCGCCGTGGCTTCAATGCGTCGCTTGCCGACGAGTTCGATGAGCAGCGGGTAACTTTTTCCCTGGGCCTTCGCGAGCAGCGCGACGATTTGCGAGTCGACTTTCTCACCTGGAAGATCGGCGAGCGTGGCCTTTGCCGCCAGAGACAGGTCGGTGTCGGCATCGACGGCTGCCGTCAGCAGCACGGACAGGCACGACGCATCGCCGACTCGGGCGAGTGCGCCGATGGCCGACAACCGAACAGGCTTG
>JAYUFF010000542.1:0-5062 GCA_043738825.1 Schlesneria sp. | reverse complement strand
GGCGGAGCCTGATGTCGAACTCTACTCGCTCGACGTGCGCGGCATCGGCGATTCGCGGCCCGACACCTGCGGCACGAACACGTACCTGACGCCGTATGGCAGCGACTACTTCTACGCGGTGCATTCGCTGATGCTCGGCCACTCGATGCCGGCTCAACGAGCCTTCGACGTGCTGCGCGTGATCGACTGGTTGAAAGCGCAGGGCCGCACCGAAATTCAACTCGTCGCGTGCGGTTGGGGAACGATTCCGGCCACGCTCGCGGCAGTCGTGTCCGATGACGTGAAGCAGATCACGCTGAAACACGCTCTGACGAGTTGGTCGTCAGTCGCGGAGTTTGAGCGCTACAAGTGGCCGCTCTCCTCCTTCGTGCCCGGCGTGCTGAAGAGCTTCGATCTGCCCGACTGCTACCGCGCGCTGGCCGCCAAGAATCTGAAGCAGCTCGAACCGTGGGGGCCATCCGGTTCGGTGGAGCCTCCGGCCACCTAACAGCGTGAGCCATTGAAGCCTGAAGCGCAAGCGAAGGTTTGATCGGTTTCCGCGCGGTCATGAATGAGATGTTTCCACGTTTAGGCCCAACGCCAACGGCGTGGGAGCGAACGCGGGCGAAACGCGGATCGCACGCACGCCGTTGGCGTTGCGGCTAAACGTCTCGCATCGGGCCGCGTGGAATATCGGCCGATCCTTCGCTCGCGCTTCAGGCTTCGATGAAGCCGTGAATGATCCGTTCTGCCGATCGACCGTTGTGGTGTCTCAATCATTCGTCGCGAGCGGCGGTCTCCCCCATCGGGAGCATGGCCCTCTTCTGCGACAGCTCCCTTGTCGGTCGAGCTGCGGAAGAGGTGCGCGCCGCGCGGTGGAGTTGCTCGAAAGGGAACAGTCATGTTTCAGACACTGTGGGAAGTGGCACACAAGGAATCGATCGGCATCGTGATCGGTGCGACAGCGGCACTCGTGACAACCTGGTTCGCGGCCTACCGGCGACGACGGCGCGAGATGTCCGAGATCAATCGCGGCCAGCAGTTTCAGCAGCTTGAGTTCGCCTACGCCTTCGTCACCAACAATGGCGAAGGGCAACGGCGATTGGCGGTGCGCATGATCGGCTGCCTGCCGCTGAAGACGTTCGTCGCGAAGGATGCCATTCGCGAGCATCTGCTCGGGCTGACGCGCGATTCGTTCGACGACGAACACAACTCGGTGATCCCGATGAACGGGAAACTCGGTTCGTTCGTGCTGCGCGAACTGCACGGACACCTGCGGACGCTGGTCCGCGAAACGGGCGACCGGCGCGAGTGGTGGGTGATGGTTCCGATTCTCGAAACGTATCGCCCGCTGCATTACGTCGCGCCGACCGTGCTGCTGATTCGCAAGGCCGATCTGGCGATCTTCAAGTCGTTTGAATCGTGTCGTGACCTGCTGGTCCATCACGGTTCGGACGCTGCGAAGATCCTGACGCTGTTGGAGGTGTCTCGAAAGTTTGATGCTCAAAGAGAGAGGCTGGCCAAGGCACGGAAGAGCGGGGCCTCGACGCAGTACCTCGAAGAGATGTGGCTGCTCGATCTCTGCCTGTCCACGGACGTGATCGAACCGACGCCGCACGAGGTCGCCACGGGAGCACTCAAGCCGTTCCGGCCGGCTCCGTGGGACCGATTCTCCGCAACGTTGGGTGCTTTGGAATTGGAGGTCGATCCTCGGTTGGATGCGGAGGCAAATGCCGCCGATGCCCCAGCGCCGCTCGATGACACTGACGGTGACGAAGGAGATCACGACGCTGTCCCTGCAACCGGCTCCGGCGGCGGAGTGTCTCGCACCAAGAACTGAACGCGACGTGGGAACCGAAGTCCCGGTCAGCCGCCCGGCTCACCGGGACTTTTTCATCGACATCAAGGTTAGAGTGGGAGCGAACGATGCTTTCCAATCTCTCGACTTGTCCGACGGTGCCGAACAGGACGGCGGTGTCGCGTCGAGGTTCAACGTTTTGTCGAGGATGATCGTGAACGGGTTTGACGGCTCGCGCTGGTGATTTATGATCGTCTGCCATGAACGTTCGCTTGCAGTACTTCAAACGCTATCGCATGGAACTCGACCTGACGACCGCGTCGGTGCCGCCCGCCGTGTTGCCCGAGGGCTACCACTGGGGCGAGTGGGACGAGGAGGATGTCGAACGGCACGCCCTCGTCAAACATCGCAGTTTTCGCGACGAGGTCGATGCGGAAGTATTCTCCAGCCTTGGCGAGTACTACGGCTGTGTGCGGCTGATGCGCGAGATCAGCCAGCAGGACGGATTTCTCGGCCCGGCCACCTGGCTGATTGTCCATCGTGGTGACGACAGCCTGCCCGGCGACTGCGGGACGATTCAGGGATTGAGTCAGTCTGAGTTCGTCGGCTCGATCCAAAACGTCGGTGTGGTCCCGGAGCATCGCGGGCTGGGTCTGGGCCGCGCGCTGATCCTCAAGTCACTGGCAGGCTTCACACTGGCGCGGCACAAGCGTGTCGTGCTGGAGGTGACCGCCGCAAATCGTCCCGCCGTCGAACTCTACCGCCACATCGGCTTCCAGATCACGAAGACGATGTATCGCTCAACCCCCTTGGAAGAGCTGGCGTATTAAACTGCGAACGAGATGCGTGTTGCCGACCACTCATTGAACGCCGGGTGAACGCGCGAGGCCGGGCGGACTCAACCCGACGATTCGGCGCTCGTCCCGGCATCCAACAGGATCGCGACCTGGATGTCGCCCATCACGTTGACGGCCGATCTCAGCCGGGCGTTGATGAAGTCGATGCTGTAGACGATCGGCAGGGCCAGTTGCACGATGTCGTCCGGCAGTTGAGCGGCCTTCAGCACGAGGGCCAGGATGATGAGACCCGAGTTGGGTATCCCGGCAATCCCCATGCTGCCCGTCAGCGCGGCGAGCAGGATCGTGATTTGTTGACTCAGTGGTAGAGACATGCCCGCCGCCTGCGCGATGAACAGCGCGGTGATCGCCTCGTACAGCGTGATGCCGTCGTTGTTGAAGTTCGTCCCGACGCACGCCGACAACCGCGCCGAGGACTCGCGGACGCCCATCCGTTTCAGTGCGTCGAGCGTCAGCGGAGCCGTGGCCAGACTGCTGTTGATCGAGAACCCGGTGAGGATGGCCGTCAGACCCTCGCGCAGAAACACGCGCGGCGACTTCCCGCCGATGAGCCACGCCGACAACAGATAGTAGCCCAGCGCATGGATCGCCAGCGCCGAGACGACCGTCGCGAGGAACGCGCCGACCATTTCAAACGCCTGCCATCCCAGCGAGCCGATCACTCCCGCCACGGCGAGGCAGATCGCCAACGGAGCCACCTCGATGATCCACCCGAGCAACTTGAGAACAATCTGATAGGTCGCGACCACACACTGCTCGAACGTCAGCAGCGCGGCAGCCAGTTCGCCCTCATCGCCAACTCCCGCAGAAGTCGCGGTCTTGAGCGACCGCATCGCCGCGCCGATCAGGATCGCCAGTGCGGCCACGGTCAGCACCATGTTGTCGGCGAACGGTTGAGCCACACTTTTCGGGACGTAGGACTTCAGCAGCTTGAGCGGCGACAGCGACGACTGCTTCGCCTTCTCGACCACATCCACGGCCTTTGCTTTGTCCGACGCTTTCTCGCCGGACGCGACCGTCTCTGCACGAGCCGCCAGTGTCCCCTGCCATGCCCGGCCGGGTTGCCAGACGTTGATGATCGTCAGGCCGATCGCAAACGCCACGACCACGTTCAGGCCGCAGATGGCGAACATCTTCGCCCCCTGTCGCCCCGTGATGTGGGTTTTCACGAAGGCATCGAGGATCGCAAAGAAAATCAGCGGCGTCGCCAGCGTGGTGAGCAACTGAATGTAGAGGCCCCCGATCTCACCCAGCTCGGCGGTCGTCCCACCGAAAACGATGGGCCTCGTGCCAAACGTGAACCCAATGGCAGCCCCCAGCAGCACTCCGGCAAGGACTCGCAAATACATCGGCCAGCGCCACGGACTCCACGCCGACGACGAGGGCGAATCGGGAGGTGATGGATCGGGAGCGGAAGGCATCGGCGGTTCTTAGGAACGAGGTCTCAATAACTTCCCAATCAGCCGCAGGGCGCTAGCCCCGGTTGGTGTCATCCGAACCGGGGCTAACAGCCTGTTGAAAAAGTGACGTGGGGTAGGTTTGTAACCTGCCCGTCTCTTGTTTTCATGAGTCACGGGCAGGTCACAAACCTACCCCACGAGTTTTTCAACGGGCTGCTAGCGCCCTACGGCTGATAGCAGCCTGCTTCACTTCTTCTTCGAGAAGTCATTGCAACCCCGATCGCGCCCACCGGACACTCAATGACCGGCGTTCGCATCGGCGGGCACGACCACTGCCGGCGGCGAATGAGGAGCATCCACAGGCTTGAACAACATGACCATCGCCGCGCCGGCAGCCGCCAGTGCCAGGCCGAGAAAGAATCGCCAGTCGGGCAGCGTCTTGACGGGATGGAAGTACAGAATCGTCGCAATCGTGTTGATGATCGGCGCACCGGCGAAAACGAGCGGCGCGACATACAGCGCACCACCTTTGCCCGCTGCCGTGACGGCAAAGATTACGCACAAGGCTCCCGCCGCACCGAGAACACCGGCGAACAACCCCCAACTCGAAGGGATCGCGTCAAAATTCGGTTGTCCCTTGGCGGTTGGGTCGTACTTGGCAACGAAGATGAACGCGGCGGGAATCAACACGGCAACCAGAAAGTATGCCACACCGACAAACAGGAAGGCTCGCAAGTTGCTCTTCAATTGTGTTGCTGCGACATGAACCGACGGAACGTACAAGCCCCAAGACAGAGCCGCACCGAGAACGAACAACGTGACAACACCGAACTTCGACATTCGTAAAGTCCTTTGACTTTGAAGGAAGGATCCACAGGCGACGGGGCGTATGGTAGCCGCGACTCGTGCCGACGGAAACTTCACGTCGTCGATGATCCAAGGCCATCACCTTGTTCACATTTGGGAAGCGGGTGCCACGGTCACGGAGCTTCGACGTGGCCGTGTGTACGGCAAGCTGGCTACACCTC
>JAYUFF010000541.1:0-5066 GCA_043738825.1 Schlesneria sp. | reverse complement strand
ACGGAATAGACTACTTGTTGACGTGGAACTTCAAGCACATCGCGAACGCGTCGCTGCGTGGGCGAATCGAACAAGTGTGCCGCGACGCTGGTTTTGATCCGCCGGTCATTTGCACTCCGGAAGAATTGATGGGGGATGATGATGGTTTTGAATCCGATCACTGAGGAAATCCGTGAGATTCGCCACCGGCTGGCCGCTCAATTCGAGAACGACGTGTACCGGATCGGTGCCGAGACACGCCGCCGACAATTGGCATCCGGCCGCCGAGTCATTCGCCTGCCGAGCCGGACACCAGCCGTCGGAAAATCGTCGAGCCAGCAGACCGCAATGGGTGTCATCTCGGCGAAATCGACAGTCGGTTCGGGAGTGATTTCGAGTTGAAGGCTACGCCAAAGACCCCGCCGGCAACTTCACCAAGAGCAAGCTCATCGAGGTGTCGAACAAGGTCAGTTACACGGTTTGAAATGGCGACACGCGATTGGAAGTTCCACTAATGAAGGCGCATTCCCTAGTCACCCCGTTGCGAGTTCTCCCTGTAATGCTCGCGACCGTCTTGGTTGCAGTTGGCCAGGCTCAGGACGCAACGCCAGAGAAGCTCTCGCCGCAAGCTCAGCAATACCGATCCATCTACGCCGAGTACAAAGCTGCCAACACCGCCATCGAAACAGAACTTCGTATGGTCACTGGCGAGGCGAAAACCCAACTCCGCGAGAAACGAAAACGCGTCCCGTACACATTCGCCAAACGAGTGCTCGATATTGCCAGGCAGGATCCAAGCCACGAAGACGCGTACTATCCGCTGATGTTTTGCGCCGTCGAGTTGGATTCCGGAGAGCATTTCGATGCAGCCCTTGTGATTCTGCGAGAACACTTCGTTGACCATGAATTCGTGCATCAAATCATTCCCGAAGTTGTTGCGAAGGACTCGCGAGAGATTGATCCATTTCTGCGAGCAGTCGCCGCCAAGGGTCGTGGTAAACGAAATCAAGGAGAAGCACGATTCGGACTGGCAGATCGACTCAAGAGTCGAGCGGGACGGAGCGGTGATTCGGAGTCCGTGAAGGCTGCCGAAGTGGCCCTTCAAAATGTGATTGCCACCTACCCCGAAGTTGCTGGACGCGGTGGGTCGCTGAAAGAACTGGCGGAACGGGAACTTGATGACCTCTGCGGTCCACGGGGCATCGGCCGAGTTGCTCCCGAGGTCGAAGGCCAAGACCTCGACGGCAAGCCCTTCAAGCTGAGCGAGTATCGTGGAAAAGTCGTGGTTCTGAGTTTTTCCGGGCACTGGTGTGGTCCCTGCCGCGCGGCGCATCCTCATCATCAGGCGCTGATCGACAAGTACGCCGAGTCTCCGTTGGCCCTGATCGAAGTCAACACCGACAAAGACAGGGATGCCGTTCGCCGTTACATGCACGAGAAGAATCTCACATGGCGATGTTTCTCAGACGAAAGCACGGACGGCCCCATCTCCAAGGCATGGGGCATTCACAGTTGGCCTCGTATCTGCGTGATTGATCGCAAAGGCGTTATTCGCCACAAAGCAATCGAGCCAGTACCAGCCGAGTTGGGAAAATGGGTGGCAACGTTACTCAACGAAACAGAGTGACCAAGCCGCTGCCCGGCATTGGCGTCGTATTACTGAACCATCAAAGGAGACAACCATGTTTCATATCGGCCACGAAAAAGTTCCGATGTGCTCGGGTCATGGACCGACTCGGCGCAGTTTCTTGCAGGCGGGATCGGCCGGGTTGGCGGCGTTGTCGTTGCCGACGTGGATGTCGCTCGAATCTCAAGGGGCCGTGAACCCGGCGGACCAAAAAATTCGGAACTGCATCACGATCTTTCTCGTTGGGTCGCCGGGGCAGGTTGATACGTGGGACATGAAGCCGGAAGCTCCCGCGCAGATTCGAGGCAAGTTCTCGCCGATCGACACCAACGTGCCGGGCATTCAAATCTGCGAGCACTTTCCGTTGATGGCTCGCATGATGGACAAGGTCGCTCTGATTCGCAGCCTGCATCACAAGACCGGGGCCAGCCACGAGAACGGCCAGCGGTGGATGATGACCGGCCACGAGTTCAACGCCGACAGCATGAAGCCTCACAGCGGATCGGTGATTTCAAAAGTCTTCGGCAGTCGCGGGACGCTGCCGGCGTCGATCGTGCTGCCCGGCAAGATCGGCAACACGGGAGCCGGGCCGCTGCATGGTCAGACGGCCGCTCATCTCGGCAGCGCTCACGAGCCGTTCGTCCTCGGTGCCGATCCGGCCAAGTCGGACTTCAAGGTGGTGGACCTCGCACCGCCCGCCGGGCAGACCGAGTTCCGGTTGAATGCCCGCCGTCAACTGTTGGGCCAGATCGACGAGGTGCAGCGCAAGGCCGAGACCGAACCGGAAGCGGGTCGCGACACGGCGTATGCCCGCGCGTTTAACCTGCTCACGTCGCCCGAGGCCAAGCAGGCGTTCGACCTCACGCAGGAGACGCCGAAGCAGCAGGACCGCTACGGTCGCAACACGCTCGGCCAGAGCTGCCTCATGGCTCGGCGGCTCGTCGAACGAGGCTGCCGCTACGTGACGATCAACCACTTCGACACGGTCTTCAATCTCTCCTGCTGGGACATGCACGCCGATGGCGGCGGGCTGAACAACACGTATGCCGACTACGAACGGCTGCTCTGTCCGCAGTTCGACTGGGCGTTCACCGCGTTGATCGAAGACCTCGAATATCGCGGCCTGTTGAAGGACACCGTCGTCTGCGTGCTGAGCGAAATGGGTCGCACGCCGACGATCAATCCGCGCGGCGGTCGCGACCATCACACGACGGCCTGGACCAACTTCCTGTGTGGCGGCAGCATCAAGGGTGGCCAGGCGATCGGCTCGACCGACAAGACGGGATCGGTCCCGCAGAACAATCCGATCGAACCGCCACAGGTGCTCGCCTCGATCTACCACGCGATGGGGATCGACCTCGAAACCACCATGATGCCCGGCCCCGGCAACCGCCCGATCCGGCTGGTCGAGGCGGAGCCGGTCGATCAGTTGTTCGGGTAGAAATCCCAAACCGCAGCGTTTTTCGTGACAGTGACATTCCGGAGTCAAGAGATGAGTACCGAACTACGTTCACCGGCAATCGACGAACTCGTTGAAGAGCGCCTCGCGACCGGACGCTACCGATCGCGCGAGGATGTGTTGTTGAGGGCCCTCCGTCAGCTTGCCCACCATGAGCAGTTGCTGGCCGACTTGGAGGCCGCCGCTGAGGACGAAGCCGAAGGACGCCTTCGAGACGCGGACGAGGTCATGGCGGAAATGGCCGAGCGGTTCAATATCGTGAATGCACCATGAAGTATCCCGTGCTGTTCGTGCAACGAGCCGAACAGAACATTCTGGCGGCACTCACTTGGTATCAAAAGAATGCCCCTGACGTGTCGGCACGTTGGCACAAGAGTTTGAATTCGACCCTGCGAAGGCTGCGCGAAAACCCCGATCGGTTTCCTCTGGCTCATGAAACGGAAACATTCCCATATCGACTCCGCGAAGTGTTATTCGGTGCCGGCCGACGAAAGACACACCGCATTCTGTTCGTCGTTCGACCGAACGCCGTCGTCATCTACGCCATTCGCCATGTGGCCCAAAATGACTTCGATCCGCTTGATGATTAGGCCCGGGCAACCGGTCGATCCGCCTGATCGCGGCCAAGTCGATCAACCAATTGTTTGCGTCAGCATGTGCGGTAAAATCAAACCATCGGCACCAAGACCAGCTCACCAATTCGAGGCTTTGCCATGACGAGCGTTCAGATTCTTCCGATCCCCGGCAAGCGCGGCGGCATCCAGTTTCACGCGGTCTCCGGTGAGCAGCGAGCTGACGCGGAGACTGCCGGTCAAGCTTTGGACGCCATTACTCGGTTGTTGCCCCGCAATGAAACTGCGGTCGTCGTCATACAGCCGTTCATTGAGGATGAGTTCTTTTCCGCCTCGCAATCAACCCGGCTGCAGAACCTCATGGCGAGTTGGCGGCAGTGTCGTGACGCGGGCACCGGCCTCGCCGCGTCGGAGCAGGCCGAGTTGGAAGCGCTGGTGGAAGCCGAGTTGCTCGGAGCCACCCGTCGATCAGCCGCCTTGTCGGCCGAGTTGTCGCCATGAATCGGTTCTACGCGGAAGTGGCCGAGCGCGCGGGCCATCACTGCGAATACTGCAAAGCCCCGAAGTCGTGTTCAACTTTCCGTTCGAGGTCGAACACATCATCCCACCGTGTGCCGGTGGAGCCGACGACCTTGCCAATTTGGCTCTGGCCTGCCGTTCATGCAACGTCTTCAAATCTGCGGTTGTCCAAATACGTGATGCAGCGTCCGGGGATGATATCCGACTGTTTCATCCGCGAATCGACGAGTGGACCGCGCACTTTGAACTTGCCGACAACGGACAGATCCAGGCCCTGACTCCCACCGGACGAGTCACCGTCCAGCAACTTCGTCTCAACGTACCCGCCCAGTTGGCGGCACGACTTCATTGGCAACGACTGGGCGTTTATCCCGGCTGAGCCGATGATGATTTCAGGATTGTGAGCATGACCGACGGACGAGCAAGATGGCTGACGATGGTCTGCGGACTGACGCTGATCTCGTCAGCCGTGCAGGCCCGTCCGCCGGAGATTCGCAGCGTCAACGTGCGCGGGTTTCAGATTGGTCAGCCGACGGTCGTGACGATTGACGGAGTCGATCTCGCGCCGGCACCGAAGCTGTGGCTGAATGCGAACGCGGTAGAAGTGGTCGTCGATGACAAGCAGAGCAACGTGAATCGAGTTGTGCTGACCGCGACGCTGCCGAATGAGACTCCGCCGGGACTGTCTCAACTGCGACTGGCCACAGCGGACGGAGTCTCCAACAGTGTGACGGTCGCCGTCGATCGGTTGCCACAGACCGTGTTCGCGGAAACGATCGCGGCGTTGCCTGTCAGTCTGCACGGCTCCGTTCCGGGAAGCGGCAGTTCCAAGACATCGTTCACCGGAAAAGCGGGCGAAGAATTGCTGATCGAAGTCGAGGCAAAGCGACTCGGCAGCAAGCTGCGTCCG
>JAYUFF010000540.1:0-1904 GCA_043738825.1 Schlesneria sp. | reverse complement strand
GTCGTGAGGGATCTTCAACTCGGCTAGCAGTTCCCCGATTGCAGACTTGGTGAGTCGCCCTTTGTACATCTGAGCCAGCACTCCGCCCAGCACCTTCCTGCGCTGCGTGAAGACATCCCGCAGAAAGGTTTGCAGTGCGGCCCGGTCGTGAATCCGCGAGCGGGATTCGAGATCGGGTTCGATCCGCACGATTGCCGAATCGACCTTCGGACGCGGCCAGAACACGGTCGGCCCCAGTTTGTGAACCAGCGTCACCTTGCATTGAGCCTGCACGAACACCGACAGCGCACTGTAGTCGGAAGTGCTCGGCTTGGCGTTCAGCCGCTGAGCCATCTCGTACTGAATCGTCACCACCATCCGAGTCCACGGAAAGTCGGAGGCCAACAGATTGGCGATGACCGGCGTGGCGACGTGATACGGCAGGTTGGCGACCAGCTTTAGAAAACGTCGTCCCGGCGCGGCGGCCAACTGTGCGGTCACGGCATCGGTGACGAGTGGGTTGAGTTGATTCTTGTTCTTCAGCGCGTCGCAGTTCAGCAGGACCACGTCGGGCAGATTGGCGGTCGCATCGTAAGCGAGGCGGTACATGTTCGGATCGTATTCGACGGACACGACCGCTCCCGCCGCCGCCGCGAGAAACGTCGTCAGCCCGCCCGTCCCCGCACCGACTTCCAGCACGACATCGTCCGGCCCGAGATCGGCCTCGGCCACGATGCTTTCAAGCAGATTGAGATCAATCAGAAAGTTCTGTCCCAGATCGCCGCGCGGGTGCAACCCCTGTTGCTCGAACAGGGCCATCAGATGAGTTCGTGTTTGTCGAATCGGGGGTTGCATGGAGCGGGGGGTCTCGCAGGGTGGCGGGAGTATACCGACACTCGCGTCCCGAGTCCCGCCGTCGGAGTCGATCCCTCGACATCGGCGTAGAGTGGCACACTTGGTCCTTCGTCAAACTGACCCACGACCAGACATTGGCGGGCGGCATGCCGTTAGCAGCCTGTTGAATAACCCTGTAGGACGGGCACTCTTGCCCGTCCTACGTTTTTCAACAGGCCGTTAGTCTGCGGGGACTTGAGCATCAGCGGAAGACTTCTCATTCGGCCCGCACGGCGAACGCGTAGATGTGTGTTGGCTCGTCGGGTTTGAAGTCGTTGTCGCTGGTGATGACGAGCAATCGCGAGCCGTCTTTTAATCGGGGGCCGAACGCGATCCCTTCGATCTTCGGTGGAAACGTCTCACCCACCAGACCCCAGCGCGGATCGAGCAGATCGAGGAACAAACGCTTGGTCACGGGGCGGACTCCAGCGGGAAGACCCGTCGTCGGCAGCGAGTCGATGCGGCTGATGTCCGTGGCCTCGCACAGGTCGATCTCGTAGAGGCGTTTGACGCTGCCCAACGTGCCCGGCTTGCTGTCGCGCTCGATGACGAGGAACCGTCCGGGAGCAATGGTCTCAATTTCACTGCACCCATTGTCCGCGTGTTCGAGTGGATAGAGGAACTCGCGCGTCGCACCCGTCCGGCGTTGAATCTCCAGCAGGCGCAGGTTGGTGCCGACCCGCTTGTTCTCCGCATCGAGAGCACCGTCTTGGAAGAGCGGCCCCTGCATGAGACCGAACAGCGTCTCGCCATCGGCCGAAATCGCGAGGCACTCCATCCCCTTATTGGGATACCGACCCGACATGTTGGTCGGAGGCAGCTCTGCTTCGGGCGTGGCTGATGGCTGGAGAATGCCATAGCGCGCGGGAACCGACAGCTCGCCGATCTGTTTGCCGTGCGTATCGAACTCCAAGATCGACGGGCCGTATTCATCCGACATGAAGAACGAGCCGCGACCGCTGGCGCGAATTGCCTCCGGGTCGAATCGCAGACCGCTCGTTGATCCGGCCGACGCGAAGGCCGCCGATGAT
>JAYUFF010000539.1:0-5070 GCA_043738825.1 Schlesneria sp. | reverse complement strand
GGCGGCTCGTCCGATGATCCGGCCGGTGCGTACTTCCTGATCAGCAAGGACACGAACGAGACGCTCGAACGAGTCGCCCAAGTCTTCGTCGGCGTGCGGATGCTGTGCGCGCGGTGTCACACGCACCCGATGGAAAACTGGACGCAGGAGGACTATTACGGACTGAGCAGCTTCTTCAACCAGGTCACGGCCAAGGCGGACCCGCGCCTACCGGGAGTCCCCAACGCGCGATCGGTCACGCTGACACTCGCCGCCGGTTCTTCGACGAATCCTCGTTCAGGCAAGCTGCAACCGCCGCGATATCTCGGTGGTGGCGAGCCCGAGATTGCGGCCGGGACCGATCGTCGCGTCGTGTTCGCGAAATGGCTGACGGCGGCCGACAACCCGCGATTCGCTCGCAGCTTGACGAATCGTTATTGGAGCTACTTCTTTCATCGAGGCATCACCGATCCGGTGGACGATCTGCGTACGACGAATCCGCCGATCAACCCCGAGTTGCTCGACGCCCTGACGAAGGACTTCATCGAGCACAAGCTTGACGCGCGGCACCTGATGCGGCGGATCGTCACGTCGCAGACCTATCAGCGCAGCAGCCTGTCGAACGACAGCAACCGCCACGACACGATGAACTTTTCGCACGCGATCCCGCGCCGAGTCTCCGCCGAGGCGCTGCTCGATTCACTCGTCCAGGCGACCGGAGTACGAGAGAACTTCGGCGGCGCTCCGGCCAATTTCACGGCCGCGCAGCTTCCCGACGCCGAAGTGACGAGCGAGTTCCTGTCGCTGTTCGGCAAGCCTCAGCGGGCTGAAGCCTGCGAATGCGAGCGCGATGGCGAATCGAACATGCTCCAGGCGCTGCACCTGCTCAACGGCAACTCGATCCTGCGACGAGTGACCGACGCCAACGGTCGAGTCGCGCTGCTCATCAAACTGCATCCGACGAACGATCCGCTGATCGAAGACGTTTACCTGTGGAGCCTGTCCCGTCGCCCAACCGCGAAGGAACTCGAAGTCGCCCAGCGCCACTTCGCCTCCTACGGCGAACCGCAACGCCTCGACGCGGCGCAGGATCTGATGTGGAGCCTCTTGAACAGCCGCGACTTTCTGCTCGTGCATTGACCCGGAACGCCACCGATGTGCGACGTTTCGCCGTAACGCCAACGGCGTGCCTGCCATCAACGGTTGGACCCCTTCGCTCCCACGCCGTTGGCGTTGGGGCTAAACATGGAAACGTCTGGTTCCGATCCGCGTGAAGAATGTGCGGCCGATTCACAGCAGCGTGCCGTGGAGAATGACCATCGCCACCGTGAAGTAAATCACCAGACCGGTCACGTCCACGAGGGTGGCCACGAACGGAGCCGAGGACGTGGCAGGGTCCACTCCGCATCGCTTCAGCACAAACGGCAGCATCGAACCGGCGAGCGTTCCCCAGACCACAATCCCCACCAGCGACAGTCCGACGGTCGCTGCGACGAGGAACCAGTGGGGTCCGTAGATGTTGGAGAAGGTGCTCCATAGGGCAATGCGGGCGAAGCCGATCATTCCCAACAGCAGCCCCAGCATGCCGCCCGACAGCAGCTCGCGCCGCATCACGGACCACCAATCGCGCAGTCGGATTTCATCGAGAGCCAGTGCTCGGACGATCAGCGTCGCGGCCTGCGAACCCGAATTGCCGCCGCTCGAAATGATGAGCGGCACGAACAGCGCGAGGAAGACCGCCTTGGCAATCTCCTCCTCGAAGAAGCCCATCGCGGTCGCGGTCAGCATCTCGCCGAGAAACAGCACGACGAGCCAGGTGCCTCGCTTGCGAACCATCGTCATCAGCGGCGTGGTGGAATACGGCTCGGACAGGGCTTCGAGGCCGCCCAACTTTTGAATGTCTTGCGTGGCCGCCTGCTCGGCCACGTCGAGCACATCGTCGATCGTGACCACGCCCAGCAGCTTGCCACTCTCATCGGTCACGGGCAGCGCGGTGCGGTCGTATCGCCGGAAGACCTCGACCGCCGAACGCTTCGGATCGTTCGCCGAGAGCGCGACGAAATTGTGGTTCATCAAGTCGTGAATGGTCTGCGTCGGTGCGGCGAGCAAGACCTGCCGAATCCGCAGATCGTCGATCAACTTGTGATCGGCATCCACGACGTAGACGACGTTGAGCGTTTCGCTGTCCTGGCCGTGCTTGCGAATATGTTCGAGGACATGCTGGATGGTCCAGTGACTGCGCACCGCGATGCACTCGGGAGCCATCAAGCGTCCCACACTCCCTTCCGGAAACTGGAGCAGCGACTGCGCGATCGCGCGTTGCTCCGCCGTGAGCAGCGTCAGAAAGCGGGCACGATCCGCGTCCGGCATGCTGGCCAGCAGGGCCGTCCGGTCGTCAGCCGCCATCTCACTCAGCACGCTGCCCGCTTCAGTGGCGGACAGTCCGGCGAGAATTCGCAGTTGCACGTCTTGATCGAGGTACTCGAAAACTTGGACTCGTTGCGGACCACGCAGCAGCCGAAAACCCGCCAGATCTTCGGCATCCGTCAATTCGTCGAAGAGTGCCGCCACATCGGCGGGAACCCAGCGATCGAGCGTCTCACGCAGCGTGACTTCGTCCTGTCCCTCGATGAGTTCGCGGATTTCCGGGTAGAGCAATTTCTGAAGCATGCGCGTGCGATCAAGTTCGGATTCGGTGCGGAGTGGGTGCGAGATTCTAGGGGTGTGGAGATCACACCGCCATCGGACGTTGACCTGAACCGCGGCCACTCATTTTGGTGTGCGACGCAGGCGGATTCAAAAAGAGAGAGGCGGGCACTTCGGTGCCCGCCTCGAACCTCTTCAGTAAGTGAACTGGTTTGTGGTCATTCGTTGTGGATCAGCTTCAACGGTCGACTGCTGGCGATTTGGCGGAAGATTTCCTGCAACTGTGCCTGACAACTTGCAACGCTGACGTTGCCCGGCACATTGAAGTGCAGACCGCCGGTGATGTCGGCCACCTGTTGCATGAGAACCTTGTCAGCCAAGATCCCATGACTGATCGTCAGGATCTTGATCTTGCTGGCCACTGCCAGATTGGCTTCATTGATCACGTTCTGCTTCGCGACCGTGGTGTTCGTGGGCAAGTTGGCCAAGCCGTCGGTTGAGACCACCATCATTCGGAAGGCTCGCGGTCGAGCATTGGCGACCAGTTCGGTCCTCGCAATCGTCATTCCGGCGGCAATGTTGGTTCCGCCCATGTAATGCCCGGCCTGACGCACCAAGACCGTGCTCTTCACCTGAGCCAGATTCTTGCTCAGTCCAAACTCTTTGATCGCTCCCGCCGCACTGGTGTGTGTGTAGATCGCCAAACCCAACTGGTCCTGGGTTTCCATTTGCACCAGGTAATCCACAAACATCGTCGCGGCGTCCTTCATCGACCTCACGGGTTGTTCGCTGGTCTTCCACAGGTCGGGAGTTTGCGAGACCGAGGGGTAATAGTTTTGCAGGTAATCGATCCAGGTCAGGTAGCCGTACATGTCTCGATAGCCCGCACGGGCGATTTCGTCACTCGAACTTTGAACGACCTGAATGTACTCCGTCCAACTTCCGGCGGGATACGGGTACGCGATGTTCAGACCCAGGGCCGTTTGGATGTTGGCCACGGTGAAGTTGAACTGTTCGCCATAGTTGCCCGCAGACAAGCTGGCATTCGTCCCCGACTTCACCCAGCAACTGGTGATATCACTGCCCGCGTTGCTCCCGGAACCGGTATAGGTTCCCGTCAGCAACCCGCCGCTGACGGTGACGTTTTGCGTGTTGCCGTTCGAGAACTGCAACCGTACCTGTGACAACGCCAGGGTCGATTGCACCGTGACGGATGCTCGCTTGTAGGTCACGTCGATGTGGGGGATGGTTCCCGAGGCCACTCGCCCCGGCAGCTTGGCATACGCTGGCGTGAACGCCAAGTTGCCGTAAACCGGCGAACCCAATTCGGTCCACATGGTCTGGATGTTGGCTTCGATGGATGCCTGGGGCAACTTGGTAATCGCCCCGAGAGAGCTGTCGTCGTTCATCGATGCGGAGAAGTCGAGCACCATCATGATGTCGCGCGGTTGGAATGACGCGATGGCCGTGGCACCGATCACGGCTGACTTGTTCCCGAACATGGGTGCGAAGAACAGTGGCAGCCGATTGTCGGGAGAAGTGTCGGTCCCGGCTCCGCGCAGGGCGTGAACCTTCACCACGTCGTAAGGGAACTGATCGTCACCCCATTGAATCGTGTAAGACGACCCGCTCCAAACCGTCTTGCCGAAGGTGATGTCCTGAATTGGATCGACGGAGAGCGATGACTTGTCGCCGTTGTGTTGCATGGCGGCCACTTCGGAGATCGCCTGGCGAGCGTTGGCTCGCACGGTTGCGGCATCCAAAGTGCCGCTCAGTTCCATGGCACCCGCCAGTGCCGTCGCATCGGCCGCCGCCTGGAGCTGAGTCTTGGTCAGCGACAGATAACTCACATCGAGTGCAAACGCGACCAGCGCCAACACGACGACCATCACGACTGCGGTGAGGACCACAATGGCCCCGCGACGATTTTGGTTCAGCCACTTCAATTGACGGATGCTCTTCATGACGAATTTCCTCCTGAGCCAGTCGCGAAAGGTGGTGGGCTGTCTGCCCGTACGCTTCTCTCGTGAACTTGTGAACGATCTCCGGCCCTGTGTTGAAACCTAGTACGAGAATACGCGAGAGCAAATGATTTTCTCGTCACGCCGCAAATTATCCGGCTCAATCATCGAAATGTTGCCAAACGGCAACACGTGGCATTTGACAGACGTCCATTTGTCGGTTCGCGAGCGATCGGCGCGGCGAGATCACCGCGAGTTCACACGCCACCACTGAGAGAGCGGCAGAGATTGTTCGACTCACACCAACCCGCAGCGTGAGCGAGGGACTGTGTTCCGTCCCTCTCGCTCACGCTGCGGGTGACTTGTCCGAGTTTTGAAACCGCCGCTAGTGCCCTGTCATGTCTCAGATTTGGGGTTGATTGACCGGGTTGAAATCGGAGAACCTCTGTTGAACAAGGAGGTTCTGATGAACAAGAAGTATATC
>JAYUFF010000538.1:0-1906 GCA_043738825.1 Schlesneria sp. | reverse complement strand
TGACCACTGACCACTGACCACTGACCACTGACCACTCCGATCATCAGCGTACAGCGGCCGCCTGCTCGACCGCGCGCGTGTCTTCGAGGTACTGGCGGTCGAGGTCTTCAAAGGCGACACCCGTCAGATTGTCCAAGCCCTTCGCCTGCTCGCGCACGTTGTTGTTCGCGCTGTAAAGCTGCGAGAGGTGAGTGACCAGCGCCTCGCGATAGCGTCCCTTGTCGTAGTGCATGAAGAATCGGGCCAGTCCCGACGCCTGCGTGTAGTTCTTCATCAGCTCGGGCTGCGGCGCGTTCTGAAAATCCTGCATCCCGAGTCCCGAGAACGCACGCAGCGGCACGTAGTAGCTCTTCTCGGCCAGCAGGTTGGCCCGCGCGCCGACGAAGCGGATGTACTGCGGATCGCCCACCGAAACGACACCGTTCTGGCAACGGAACGACTCCATATAGCACGCGATCCCCTCGATGATCCAGAAGTGCGCCTTGTCGCCGATGGGACGCGCCTGATTGTGGCTCTCGAAGAACAGTTGATGGGTCGCCTCATGGAAGAGGGTCGCTTCGTTTTTCGCATTGGGATCGTGATAGAAATGCGCCACGCGGTCGTTGGTCATGTAGACGCCGTTCGTCTGCGCGATGTTGGGAAAGGGCTTTTTCAGCCGGTCGAGATACTCTTCGCGCGAGCGATAGAAATGCACGACGTACTGCTTCGCATTCGGACGATCCGATTTCGCGGCCCCCTCGAACAGCTTCTTGAGTTGCTCGGGAGTGTTGAAAAAGCCGGCGAACGTCTCGTTGAAATACTCGTGGTAATCTTCCAAGGCCTTTCCGAGCTCGACGCCGCGTTCCAGACTGAAGTTGGTCTTGATGAGATAGTGGTCCGTGCGAACCTCCCAACCGTCGGCGAAACTTTGACGGAGCAACTCCTCCTTCGCGGTCGTCACCCAGCGGCCCTTGAAGTTCCGCTCGCCCGCCGCGTAGCGGACCAGATGGCTCTTCGGCAGCCAGCCGAACTCCTCGTGCCAGACGTTTTGTTTCTTGATCATCTCCGCCGCGAACGGTGTGACCCATCCGTTGCCCGACCGAACGTAGCCGAGAATCTTGCGCACCTGCGGATGATCGGGATCGTGGACGGCCGCCTCGCGCACCAACCGATAGGCAAAGCTCGGATTGCCGTTGTTCAGGGACTGCCGCGACAACAAGTACAACCTCTTCGCGTAGTCGGTGTCGTGTTTGCGGAGTTGCGACTGCCAGTAGCGCTCGTCCGCCGTCAGTTGATTCGAGATTTCCGGCTGGACCTCGCGCGGCAACGCGGGCAGTTTGAGTGACGGAGCCTCCGGCGAAATGAGGCGGCTCTCGATGAGGCGGCCCTCGATCCGATCGACTCCCTCGGACAGGTTCTTGCCCTGACAGAACTCGACGAGCTTTTCGAGTTCGCTGGCGAACTCTTGAAAGTGTTCGCGATGCTTCTCTTGCACGGCGGTGAGTGAGTTGCGGCTCGTCGCCGGCTGAGCCACGGACTCGCGCGGCGCGGCACTCGCCAAGCAGAACCAGGCGAGAAGGAAACAGACTCGCCACACCAATCGACTCACCATAAAACCATCCACTTCAAAGCCATTTCGCGGACCAGAAACGCGGGCATTCTAGGAGAGCCTCCGTGGCGCGGATAGACGAAGTCGAGCCGCCGAGGACACGCTGAGCCGGCTGTCAGTCGATCGGTTTGCGGCGAACGGCGCAATGCAACCGCCAACCGTCTCCACGGTGGGATGAATGAGACCGCGTGTGTAGAGTGGCGTCTCGCGTTTCCAAACTCAGATCGACCGCTTTGACACGGCTCCCATGACCACTCCCGAACGTGCCCCGACTCCCGCCATGCAGCGGTATCTCGAAGTGAAGGCTCAGCATCCGCA
>JAYUFF010000537.1:0-1907 GCA_043738825.1 Schlesneria sp. | reverse complement strand
CTGAGACCGACTGCACACGAGGCCGCTGCCACGGCCAAGCGACCGCTGCGCGTGTGCCATGTCAGCCTGACGCTGAAGACGGGGGGACTCGAACGAATCCTGACCGACATCGCGAGGCATCACGATTCTTCCGAGAGTGTCTCCGAGTTCCTCGCCATTCGCGAAGTCGGTCGCTTTGCCGATGAGATTCGTCGCACGGGATGTCCCGTCCATCTGCTGCAACCGGCGGGACGGATCGGTCTGATTTGTCAGATGGTCCGACTGTTCCGCACCGGCCGCTTCGATGTGGTTCACACGCACAACACGTATCCGCACCTCTACGCGAGCCTCGCCGCGCGACTGGCCGGTGTGCCGGTCGTCGTCAACACGCGACACGGTCAACGCGCCGGACACGGCTGGAAGTCCCGCACGCAGTTTCGCTGGGCGAGCCATCTGGTCGATCGCATCATCGCCGTGTCGGACGACGCCGCGCTGTTGTGCGTCGAGGTAGATGGAGTCGCGGCCCGCAAGGTGACTCGCATTTGGAACGGCATCGACCTGAGCGACTTCTCATTTACAGGTCCGGCCGCCATGCCGATCGCAATCTCGGTCGCACGGCTCTCGGCCGAGAAGGACTTTCCGACGCTGCTGCGCGCCGTCGCGCTGGCCATCCGCGAAGTGCCCGACCTGCAACTCAAATTGGTCGGCGATGGACCTGAGCGAGAGAAACTCGCAGGGCTGACGCGCGAGTTGGGGATCACGAGTTGTGTCGAGTTCCTCGGCGAACGAACCGATGTCCCGAGTCTCCTCGCGCAGGCTGGTTTCTTCGTGTCGTCGTCGCTGACCGAAGGGATCTCGCTGACGCTGCTCGAAGCAATGGCGGTCGGCCTGCCGGTCATCGCCACCGCCGTGGGAGGCAACTCGGAAATCGTGGCCGATGGCGTGACGGGCCAACTCATCCCTCCCGCCGATCCCGACGCGTTGGCCCGAGCCATCGTGACCATGTGCCGCAACGAAGACCGCTGGCCCGCGCTCGGCCAAGCCGGTCGAGACCGCGTCTCCGAACACTTTGAAGTCCGCCGCATGGTCTCTGACTACGAACGACTTTACCGAGAAATACTGAAGACGAAGTTGCGCCGCGAGTGAAAGAAGACCCCTCACCCTAACCCTCTCCCCGCAGAGCCGGGGCGAGGGGACAAGGCAAAGACGATCAACACCCTCTGAATAGTGATCTCTGACTCTCAACCCTCAACCTTAGACCATCAACCACCATGTACGGCCAACTCTACCGACACGTTCTGCTGCCACTCTTCGATGGCGTCGTCAAGGGGCGTCAAACGATCACGCACTGGCAACGGGCTGAAGAGACTCAATGGTGGAGCCGCGCGCAGTTGGAGGAGTTCCAACTGAAGTCGCTCCGCACGCTGTTGCAGCACGCCGTCGCGACGTGTCCGTACTACGGCGAGGAGTGGCGCGAGCGGGGTCTGAGTCCGCAGCTCGTGCGGTCGCTCGACGACTTCCGTGCGTGGCCGCTCATCACGCGAGACACCATCCGGCGCAACCGCCTCAAAATGCGCACGACCAGTCCGGACGTGCGGCGGATGACCAAAGCGACCGGCGGATCGAGCGGCGAGCCGCTTCAGTTCGATCTCGACAGCGGCAGCAACGACCGCCGCACGGCGATGATGTATCGAGGCTACGGCTGGGCCGACGGTGCTCCGGGAACGAAGCAACTCTTCATCTGGGGCACGGCTCTGGGCAGCGTCCCCAAATGGAAGCGGCTCAAAATGGACCTGCACCATGCCTTCGACCGGCATCTCGTGCTGAGCTGCTTCGAGTTCACGCCCGACAAAATGCGGCAGCACTTCGAGCGAATGAACCGCTACCGCGCCGAAGCCATCGTCGCCTACACGAACCCGCTCTACGAG
>JAYUFF010000536.1:0-5075 GCA_043738825.1 Schlesneria sp. | reverse complement strand
CATCGACTGGCACTTTCAACTTGAAGACGCTCGAGTCAGACTCAAGCGGCTCTACCCAAAAATCAAGACCTGACAGGGCACTAGCCCGACGCGCAAGCAAGGGCTGGCCGTTCGATGATTGCGAAGCCCTCGCTTGCGCGTCGGGCTAGTTTTTGAAGTTCACTCGCACCGAATTGGGACACGACCCTCACGATGGCATCGAGCCACAACTGAAGAGAATCCCCTCACACTCATCCTCTCCCGACCACCGAAGCGGCGGTGCCCAGGCCGGGGCGACGGGACAGGAAAGCAATGACCGAATCAGAAGCCGTCGCGGGTTTGGTTGACGACGAGGCCGCGATCGTCGAACTCAACCGTGATCGTGCGGCCACCGCTTCCACGCCACGTTTTGAGGCCCTGATACGACTCACCGGGGCGGCCGAAAATGGTCTCGACCTCTTTCAAGGTCATGCCGGTTTGAATGCGGTTGCAGTTTTGGAGCGTCACGTTGTCGGCACAGCCGCCAATGGCAAGGGCCAACACCGCAATGAGCAGGAGACGCAGGCAGTACATGGTGGGCCGCGATTGTTGCGAGTTCAGGGCAGGACGGCTGGGATGCGATTCTACCCCACGTCAGGCCAATTGCTCGATCACGCGCGAGATGAGCTTGGCGAGCTTCTCGCCTCCCTTGGCTGCATTCGCGAGAATCTTGGGGACTTCGGCCGGCTCCAGGTGATCGGGCAGGCAGAGATCGGTGACGACGGAGAAGCCGAGCACCTGCATGCCTCCGTGAACAGCGACCAGCACTTCGGGAACCGTTGACATCCCCACCACGTCCGCACCGAGAGCCTTCAGCATCCGATATTCGGCTCGCGTTTCGAGGTTCGGGCCGGGGACCGCGACGAAGACTCCCTTGTGGAGGTGAATGCCCAGTTCCAGCGCCGACGAGCGGGCGAGCGCGATGAGACTGCTCGTGTACGGCTCGCACAGGTCGGGCCAGCGCGGTCCGAGGCTGTCGTCGTTCACGCCGCGCAGCGGATTGTCGGGGAGCAGGTTGATGTGGTCTTCGATGACGACCACGTCGGCCAGATCGAGTTGAGGGTTGATCCCGCCGGCGGCGTTGGTCACGAGCAACGTGCTCGCGCCCAGAGCCTTCATCACGCGGACGGGGAACGTGACCTGTTGCAGCGAGTAGCCCTCGTAGTAATGGAAGCGGCCCTCCATCGCGACGATGGGGACTCCGCGCAGCAGACCGCACACCAATCGACCGGCATGTCCCGGCGCTGTCGAAACGGGGAAGTGCGGGATGTCGCCGTAGGGGATGGTCGCCTGCTGGTCGATCTGTTCGGCCAGGCCCCCGAGACCGGTTCCCAGGATCATGCCAACCCTGGCTTGTCCGGACCACGATCTTCGGATGAACTCCACCGCTTCGCGAATCTGTTCGGCCAACCCCTGCACGATGCGGCTCCACTCCGAGAAAAACAGAAACAAAAAAACACCGACCGACGGTCCTCTGTGACCGCTGGCCGGTGTCCATTCACTGCCAGAGACAGTTCGACTGGATGACGCACTGCGTCCGACTGAGTCCGGGCGGCGACGGCCACACCGAACCAACTCGGGCGAGTCCGTTAGTACTCTTCGTCATCATCGTCGTCGTCATCATCGTCATCGTCATCATCGTCGTCGTCATCGAAGTCCTCGTCGTCGTCGTCGAAGTCCTCGAACTCATCCTCGACCTCTTCATCGTCGAGTTCTTCGAGTTCATCGTCCTCGAACTCATCGTCTTCATCATCCTCGAAATCATCAGCGCCCGGCGGCCCATCATCGTCACCAGCCATCTGTGGCCCTCCCTGTGGAAACACGGGCAGCCGAGACGGCAATGCGGCTTCTTCTTCGAGCAGAACTTTTGTCATCAGTGCAACCTCACAAAAACTCGGACTATGGACGGGGTGTCACTCATTGAGTTCCGGATCGAACGGGCCTTCCGGCAGTGGACTCAATGACCTGGAAAATGCGTGCTGTTGAGGATTCGCCACATTGGCGGGAGGCGACTCGAAACCGCCGGGCCGCCCGCAGGTGCGCCACTGGATAGTCGAGACGCAAAAGGTTGTCAAGCGCCTCTACCCGGCAGAAATCAAAATCCGAGGGGATGATCGGCCGAACGGTCTCGCGGCCTGTCAGAATCGGTGGAAAGTCGGCGAAAAAAAACCACCGACGGGATGTCCAACCGTACAGCCCGCACGCCGTGACAGATCCTCTCTGCACAGAACACTCGCGCGTCGATTCCGGACGCCACACTTGAGCGGATCGAGCCCTGCTGTCACCAATGATCGTCCGTCGGTGAAGCCCAACGGAAGTTGTCGGACTCCGTCGCTGTGCCAAACTCCCGTCGATTGGCGACTCGCGATTCGAGCGACCGTGCGTGAGAACAATTCGTTCAACATTTCCAGCCGTCGAACCGACAGCCCGCGCGCGGAGTTTCCCGTCTTGTGCCGAAATGATCGGTGGCTATGATCCCGCCCGCGCTGGCAGGGCCTTCCATCGCCAAACGTCAGCACGCGACTGCAAGCAAGGTCTCACCGTGTCAGACACGCATGGCATACAACTCGACGGCAGCCGGTTCTGGGTGACGCACCGCCGGAAGACCTACGGCCCGTTTGACTACGAATGGAGTTCCGATTTTTGCGGCGTCGTGATGCTCTACGATGGTCAAAAGTTCGGGGAGTATTGCAGCCTCGACGAACTGTATGCCGACTTGAAACCGTTCTCGCTGCCGATGACGGTCGTGAGCGTGACCAGCATCGTCATGGGTTGTGTTCTGTTTGGCATCTTGAACGGCCTGCGCGAACCGGAGCGATTGGAGCTGTTGACGGCTCGGTTGCGAGAACACGGGTTCCAACGCTTCGCCCTCGCGCGCTGATGCCGAGGGGTGGCCCGGGTCGCGCCGCCGGAAAGGTCCACCGGCTGGGGCGAACATTTCCCATCGCTCGCCCTGCGGACGGCGTGTCCCGAAACTCGTTGCGAGACTGCGTTTGACAGAATCGCCGACTCGACATATACCCCGCTCGCAATTTTGAAAGGCCCGACCGGCGCGTCAGTTCGCTCGCCCCATCCGCTGCCACTTCTATCGAGGAATGACATGTCCACCGCAGTCGCCGCCGCACCAACTGCTTCTGCTGCGGAACGCTCGATCTACGCCAGCCTGGCGTATCGCTGGCGGGTCATCGTGACCGCCGTGTCGCTGATCATTGGTATGGTGGTGACACTCTTCTCTGGCCCGATGCCCGTTCTTTCTTCGGGAACCAACACCACGCTGGTGGTGCTCAGTTGGGTCACGCTGGCGCTCGGACTGGTGATTCGATTGTGGGGCACCTCCGCGATTGCCGGTCGCAAAGGCATGCAGGTCGTGTGCGAAGGCCCTTACGCACTGTGCCGCAATCCGCTGTATTGGGGAACGTTTCTGATCGCCATCTCCATGACCCTGTTCTTGCAGAGCGGAGTATTCGCCGTTTCGTTGGTGCCCCCGGTGCTGCTGTATCTCTTCGGAGTCGTGCCAGCAGAAGAGCGGTTTCTGAAACATCAACTGGGTCTGGACTACACGCAATACTGCGAGCGAACGCCGCGGTGGCTGCCGAAGTGGAACGGAAGCTCATTGCTTCGCACCACTCCCGCAAGTCTGGTCGGCTGGTACGCCGAGTGTCACCGACAATTGATTTGGCTTCTGTTGCCGTTGCTGGCTTACGCCATCTGTGCGACACGGAACCTGGCCGGGTGGCCGCAGTTCTTCTTCTTTTCATAGCCCCTCGACGTTCGAGCGAGAGCGACCACAGCGTGGCGACCAGAGATCGAGATGATCGCGCGGCTTCGTGTTCGATCCGGTGCTACGATCCGCCACGCCGCTGCGGCGTGAGCCGCGATTCGGGAGGCAGCAGCGATCGTGGAAGAGACCAATGTGACGCGGAGCCACGCGCCGCATGCAGGCGAACAAATCGGCAGCGAGCCGCTCCACTCATCGACCGCGACTCTGCCCGCCGATCCGATGCTGAAACGCAATCTTCGATTGAGCATCGGCGATGCCACTCTGTACGGCGTGATGGTCGGCGGCGGTGAATCGTATCTCCAAGCCTTCGTCCTCGCCGTCGGACAGAACGAGGTCTTCGCCGGTCTGATCGCCACGCTGCCCGTGATGGTGGGCAGCCTGTTGCAACTGGTCTCGCCGACTGCGGTGCGGTGGCTCGGTTCTCACAAGCGCTGGGTTGTCACCTGTTCGTTGCTTCAGGCCGCCTGTTTCGTGCCACTGATTGTGGCCGCTTGCGCCGGCCAGATCTCCGCGTTCTCAGCCCTCGTGATTTCCTCCGTCTACTGGGGGGCGAGTCTCGGGACCGGCCCGGCTTGGAACACCTGGCAGGGGACGATCATCCCGCGTCCGTTGCGCGCGAAGTTTTTCGCGAAGCGTTCGCGCCTCTGTCAGGCGACCACACTGATCGGTTTCCTGGCGGGAGGCTTCGCGCTCGAAGCGGGCAAGACCCACGGCAATCGCATCGAAATCTTTGCCGTCTTGTTCGCCGTCTCGTGCCTGTGCCGCATCCTCTCGTCCGCGTGCCTGGCCTTTCAAACTGAGCCGTCTCCAATTCCCGAAGACATGCGGTTCCTCACGCTGCGCGAGCAGTGGCGCAAATTTTCGCGAGGCCCCTCGGGACGACTGCTGTTGTTCGCGGTGGCGATGCAGGTCGGAGTCCACGTGGCCGGCCCGTTCTTTTGGCCGTACATGTTGAACGAATTGAGATTCAGCTACACCGCGTGCGCGATTCTGATTGGTGTGTCGTATGTGGCGAAGTTCGTCTGCCTGCCGTGGTGGGGCAGGCTGGCTCATCACACCGGAGCACAACGTCTGCTGTGGATCGGCGCGATCGGCATCATTCCGCTCGCGGGAGGCTGGGCGGTGAGCAGCAACTATTGGTGGCTGCTCGCGCTCCAATTGCTGGCCGGTGCGGCGTGGGGAGCCTACGAACTGGCGCTCGTGCTCCTTTTCTTTGAGACCATTCCCGAGGCCGAACGGACCAGCCTGCTCACGCTCTACAACGTCGCGAATTCGG
>JAYUFF010000535.1:0-5080 GCA_043738825.1 Schlesneria sp. | reverse complement strand
TCGCAGCAGATCCTTCGCTGGCGCGTCAGGCTTCAATGCGATCGTGAATAGCCGGGGTTCACCTGCGGGTTGGCTCACTCATTTCGAGGAGCATCGCGTTGGTGCCGACGTGTCGATTTCTTGACAGCCCGTGGACGAAGGTCTAGGGTACGCCCGCCTCGGCGACTCGTTGCGTGAGTCTCGAATGGTTGGTCGCGGTTTGTCGGTGTTCACGTCTGATCATTTCGTTCCCATTCCTTCGGTTTATTCGTTGCAGCCTGCTCGACAGCCACATTCGCTGGGCCACGGAGTCCGAACGTGCGGGAAGCTGCGGGTTGCGACCGTGCGAAGTGGTTGGAATCTCGGATGTCGGGTGGCAAAACCCCAAATCGCCGTGTAGTGTGATTGGTTGCGTCTGTCGAACCGATCTTCAGTCAGCCGTGAGGCGATCAGGATCGGTGAGTCACACATCCTCCCCATGCCTGCGGAACGATTGCCACAACACGGATTCGTGAAAAAAGGGATGGCCCCGTGCGAGACACGAACGTGATTGCGTTGCCGATTGCCCCGCGAAGGTCTTCATTACCGATGTGGTTCTGTCGCGCGTTCCTCGTCGCCTGTTGCAGCCTGGTGCTGGTCGATCTGGCTTGGTGTCAGCCGCCCAATAACAAGGGCAAGACGCCTCCCGCCAAGGGAACCCCCAAGACGGCCGGACAACCCATGACGGCCAATCCCGACTCCGAGACCTTGCCGGCCGATTACGCGCCGCCCAAGGAGCAAGACCAGCGTCTCACAAACCCCATGCCGATCGCGTTGCCAGACGAACTCGAAAAGCTGAAGAAGGAGTTCGGAAAGTTTCAGCCGGTGTTGAACAAGGCCCAGTCAGACGAAGCCGGCAAGACGGTCATCCGCAATGGGATTCGATACTTCATGGCCCAGATGTGTCAGGAGGAAAATCTCAAAACTGAAAACCTCCACAAGCTGTACGAGTTGCGAGTCAAACTGCGGAGTTCCCTGAACAACGCCGGTTCGGCCGCCGCCGCCGCCAAAGACATCAAGCCCGATGATTTGAGGAAGTTTCGCCTGTTCGTGATGCAAGAGTTCGTCAGGCAGGCGACACCTCTGCTGGAAAACAACCTCTACGTTCGTCAGCAGGTCGTCTTCTTGATGGGTGAGTTGGAGTTGGTCCAGGATGGTCGGGGGGTGTCGGTCGAAGCCTTCACACCGGCATTCGATCCGCTCGTGAAGACGATTCTCGATCCCAAGCAACCGGAATCGGTGAAGCTCCCGGCCGTGATGGCGTTGACGCGCATCCTGAAAATCGGGACGCCCCCAGTCAACGATCGAACCCGGATTGCCGAGGCGTTGATTGCGGAACTCGCCAAACCCGGAACGCACTGGTGGTACCAGATGCGGTTGGCGGGAGCGTTGGGTGCCGTGGCCTTGGGTGATCTCAAGCAGCCGATTGTGGTGACGGCGCTCAAGGATGTTGTCGGCGATCCCAAGCGAACCTGGACGGTGCGTGCTGAGGCGGCCAAGTCCTTGGGCCGAATCCCGCTGCCGCCCGCGTCCAGTCCTCCGTCTGTCGTGCTGGCCATTGCCGATCTGACGCTGCAACTGGCCAAGGCCGCTCAACAGAAGCCGGAAGACCCGCAGTGGAAAACGGCGTTCTCGAAAATCTATCTGGCCTTCGTGCCACTCGATGACAAGGACAAGGATGCTTTGAAGGGTAAGGCGGGGTTGTTGAACAATGTGGTTGTCGCCGGTTCGGCCAAGGCCGCGTATGCCGTAATCGTCCCGATGGTCAGTGCCAGCTTGAAAGATCAGCGACTGACCGCCGCGCAGCTCTCGGCTTTGGAGGCGTGGCTGAAGTCCGCCGGTGGCCAGGGAAATCCTCCACCCGCCGATCCTCCCAAGGAAGCGCCGCCAGAGTAGTGCCGCGCCGCGAATCGTTGTCGTGTCGGGATCGTCCGATTTCGTGCAAACAATCCGCCTTCGTGCGACCAATCCGTCGCCAACTCACTGGTTTCGGTTGCGCCGCCGAATGAGATTCCCTTCTACCGTCGGATGACGCCGCAGGGTTCTGTCGCGTGACGACTCAGCTTCGCGGCCTCGTGCGAATTGCTGCGAGTGACCGCCGGCGATCTGGTCTTCCGGATGGAGTTCTCTCAGGGCCATCGCCTTGTTGAGTCTGGGGTATTGGGTGCCACGGTCACGGAGCTTCGACGTGGCCGTGAGAATCGGGATCAGTCTTCACGTCCTTGCACGACCACGTCGAAGCTCCGTGACCGTGCCACCCCCATTTGAAACAGGCGATTGCCCTGGAGTTCTCTCGCGTAAATTGCATCGTCGCGCAGGCTTCAGTAGGATTCCCGCCGCCCCGTCCGCCGCGAGATCGACTCTCGCAGCTTCCACGGAGCACGGCTTTCCCGTTGGAAGCCGCCTCCCGATGTGAATCCGAGCGGTCTCTCCCCTGAGACGTTCGTGGCGGTTCGTGGCCTCCGTAGTACCGACACAAGAAAGATGGAGTGAGCATGCGTCGATTTTTTTGCAGCCTGACTGCCGCCTCCCTGATGCTGAGCCTCGGCATCGCGATCAACTTCGCCCAAGACGCCGAGAAGAAGGAAGAGAAGCCTGCGGAAAAGCCCGCCGCCAAGGCCGAAGACAAACCAGCGGACAAACCCGCTGAGAAGGCTGCCGACAAGCCCGCCGAAAAGAAGGACGAGAAGCCTGCGGACCAGCCCGCCGGTCCCAAGACAACGCTGAAGGTCACCCATCTCGACAACCCATCGGGCGTCTGCGTTCATCCCACCACCGGCCACCTCTTCATCACTTCGCGACAGGGAGTCTTCCGCTGGTCGCCCGAAGCGGACAAATCGAAGAAGATCTGGCTTGAGGTCGAAGGCTTCCCGACCGACATCTACGGCAAGGGTCCGGAATACAACATCGGCCCCCTCGGCTGCACCCTGTGGGGAACGGATCGCCTGATCGTTCCCGACGGCAGCCGCAAGGATGGCGAAGAAGTCATCCGCATCTACAAGATTGAGGACGCGCTTCCCGCCAAGCCTCGCAAAGAGACCGAAGCTGAGTTCACGCTCGGCCCGATCAAGGGAACCGGTGAAGGAGCGAATGAGAAGGGCGAAGGCAACTTCTATCAGGCGGTCGTCTGGAACGACGCCATCTATGTCACCTCGAATGGCGACGACACCAAAGGTTGGGTCGTGGTCTCCAAGATCGTCGATGGCAAGCCGGGCGAGTTGACGCCAACCATCGCCACGAAGGAAGCCACTCAAAGCGACGCCCCCGTTGCCATCACGGTCAGCCCCGACAAGTCGCAACTCGTCATCGGCCAGATGGGTGAGGTCAAGGTTCCCGGCGATTCCCTGCTGACGTTTTACGACAAGGACGGCAAGCTTGTGAAGAGCCTGAAAACCGGACTGCACGACATCACGGGCCTCGCCTACAGCCCGAGCGGCAAGCTCTACGCCACCGACTTCGCGTGGGCCGATCTGACGCAAGGTGGTCTGTTTGAACTCGTCATCGAGGGTGAGGAAGTCAAACCGAAGAAGATCATCGGCCTCGATCGTCCGACGGCCCTCGCCTTCGACAAGGAGGGTGCTCTGTACATCACCGTCTTCGGAACCGGCAAGGACACCGGCGACAAGCCGAAGGGTGGCCTGCTCCGCCTCGAACCCGGTCTATGACCCGTGGGGTAGGTTTCCAACCTGCCCGCTCCTGTAGTCTCGCCGCTCCGTCGGCGAGACATCCGGTCGGCGAGACATCCGGTCGGCGGAGCGACCGGACTACAGTGGGTTTTCCAACCTGCCCGAGTGCCTTCGATTCCGCAATGTCCGAATCGACGTGAAGTCTCAATTCTGCGGCCCGACAGCCTTGGCAGTCGGGCCGCATTGCTTTTCCTCTCCTGCGACGCGGCTTCGTCGTTCGACTGCCATTCCCCGAGCCAGAGCTTTCTCCTACATTTCGGCCTCAACTTGAGTCCGTGCGAGGGAGCGCAGTGTCATGAAAATTCGGAGCCGCTGGCTGACGTGGATTGCCGCCGCCAGTGTGGTTGGTTTGTCGAAGTTGTTGTTCGCCACCTGCCGTAAGGTTTACGTGGGAGTCCACGAACGGAAGCGGCTCGACTACGTCCCGCCTCCAGACGACCCCGAACGGTTCATCCTCTGCGTCTGGCACGATGAGCTGCTCATCCCGACGTTCGCCGCCCCGCGCGGCCTGCGCGAACAAACGTGTTGTTTGGTCAGTCAGCATCAGGATGGCTCGTACCTCGCCAACGCGATGGCCCTGCTGGGCTACAGCACCGTGCGCGGCTCGAGTCGGCGAGGAGGGGCAGCGGCTCTCAGGCAGCTGCTCGACGACACCGCAGGCAAACACATCGTCTTCACCCCCGACGGCCCGTGCGGCCCGAGGCGACAGCTCAAACAGGGCTGCGTCTTCGTGGCGTCTCAGTTGGGTCGCAGTCTTCTGCCCGGAGCCTTCGTCGCAACCCGCGCCTGGCGACCCAAGGGCAAGTGGACGGACCTCCTGATCCCCAAGCCCTTCAGCACAATCTACGTCGTGATGGGCGAGCCGATCACAATTCCCAGCGACCTGTCGCGCGAGCAACTCAACCACTACATCGCCCTCGCACAACAGGCGATGGATCGCCTGAACGAACAGGCCCAGCGGATGCTCGGCGGCGAATCACAGCCACCGACGCAGTTCGAGAACCGCGCGGCGGCATGATTTTGCAGACGACTCGTTCCCATTTTCGGAACGAGCGAATCGAACTTGGCTGACTTGTTCCGTGCCCGTCCGTACTCCTGGATCGCGACTACTGGTCGTCCCACGCGCAGTTCCGAGTCAGGCGATGACACAAGAGAAAGAAACAGAAATTTGACCACAGTTTCACAGATGGCACGGATGAAGTAGGAAAAGAGCAGTGAAGGATTCTTGGTCTTCGTCTGATCTGTGACATCAGTGCAATCTGTACTACTAACGTTTCGTTTCTTCGCTCGGCGCGAAGATTTTTAACGAGGTTGAAATGCCGCTGCCGAAGACCGGGAACCACGGAAGGCCCAGAACTGCACGGCAGGAAAAGCCG
>JAYUFF010000534.1:0-5086 GCA_043738825.1 Schlesneria sp. | reverse complement strand
CACTCCTTAAAGGCTCATCACGCGGAGCGATGATGGCTACCTTAAGAGATCCGGTAACTTGACTCGTTCACAACGCTTTTTTGCCGACAAAGAAGACTCATGACCATCACCCTTCAAATCCTGTTCTGGCTGAGCGTGTTCGGACTGAGCTATATCTTTGCCGGTTATCCGCTGGTGGCGTGGGGGCAGTCCCGCTCGGGATGGACCACGCGTGTCAAGCAGAACGTCGAGCGACCGGTCTCGATTGTGATCGTCGCTCACAACGAATCGCGCACGCTGCCGAAGAAGCTGCGAAGTCTGCTGGCCTCGACGCGAGCCGATTGGATTCGTGAAATCCTGATCGGTTCGGATGGTTCGACTGACGACACGGCTCAATCTTTGGCGGCTGTCTCCGATCCGCGCGTGAAGCTGTTCGAGTACGCCGTGCGTCGCGGCAAGCCGGCCGTGTTGAATGAACTCGTCCCGCAATGCCAGTCGGAGTTCGTATTGCTGGCCGACGCGCGGCAGGAGTTCGCGCCCGACTGCATCGAACGGCTGCTGGAGAATTTTACTGATCCCCAAGTGGGCGTGGTCTCAGGCGAGCTGGTTCTTCGCGAATCGGCCGGTGCCTCGACCGCCGCACAGGGAATCGGCTTCTATTGGAAGTACGAGAAGTTCATCCGCCGCTGCGAGAGCCTGTGGCGCGGAGTCCCCGGCGCGACGGGGGCCTGCTACGCGATCCGCAAGTCGCTGTTCCGGCCGATCCCCGAGCAAACGATTCTGGACGACGTGGTCATCCCGATGCAGGCCGTGACGAGCGGATACCGCTGCATCTTCGAGCCTGCCGCGCAGGTTTTCGATGAGCCGTCGCAGTCGAGCGGGCAGGAGTCCGTTCGCAAACGAAGGACCATCGCCGGAGTGGCTCAACTGATTCGGTTGTTCCCCGAATGGCTGTCGCCGGCTCGCAATCCGCTCTGGTTCGAGTACGTCTCTCACAAACTGCTGCGACTGCTCGCGCCGCTGTTGATGGTGTTGGCGCTGGCGACAAACCTGATGCTGCTGAGTGTGCCGGTCTATTGGTTCCTGCTGAATGTTCAGGCGGTGTTCTATGTGTCGGCCGCGATGGGGTGGCTGTTCCAGCAGCGCGGCCGACGGTCATCGCTGTTTGGACCGTCGCTGATGTTTGTAACGCTCAACCTGACGACGGCGCTCGCATTGTGGGACGCCTTCCGAGCAAACTATCGCGTGACGTGGCAAAAGACGACGTAGAGTTGCCCGAGGCACGAATCTTGAGTTTCGTCCCACACCAACCCGAAGCGTGAGCGACGGACTGTGGCTCGTTTCCCTCGACCCCGCGTGGTCCTCGCTCACGCAGCGGGTTGGTGTGCCGGGAACAATTGTTTCCCCCCGCACAGTTCGGCTCAAGGAAAAATGAAATGCCGGTTTGGTTGATCCCGTCGATCGTGCTTGTCTTGTCGCTGTCCCTGCTGGGATTGGTGGCGAGAGCGATCTGGCGCGCCGTGCAGGCGCGTGGGATGGACCGTTGGGTGCCGGCCTACATCCGGGCGCACAACAACTCGCACGATCTGATGCTCGACGAGGAGCCGATCGACATCTTCCTGGCGATCGGCGATCACTACGAACCGGAGTGGGGCAATGCGTCCCGCGACGAAGCGATGGCCCGCGTGCAGCGCTGGTGCCGCGACTATCCACAGCGGTTCGCCGACTTCCGCGATGTCGATGGACGGACGCCGCGCCACACGTTCTTCTTCCCGCAGGATCAGTATCGTCCCGAGTACATCGATCCGCTGGCCGACCTCTGCCGCGAGGGATTCGGTGAGTTCGACATCCATCTCCACCATCACGACGACACCCCCGAGGGACTCGAAGAAAAGTTGAGCGTCTTCCGCGACGTGTTGTTTCACCGGCACGGGATGCTGCGTCGCGATCCGGCAACGGGCAAGATCGTCTACGGTTTCATTCACGGCAACTGGGCGTTGAACAACTCACGGCGAGACGGCTGCTGGTGCGGAATCGACCATGAAATCCCGATCCTGCTGAAGACGGGCTGCTACGCCGACTTCACCCTGCCGTCCGCACCGAGCGACACGCAGACGCGCACGATCAACAGCATCTACTATGCGGCCGATGTCCCCGGCCGGCGCAAGTCTCATGACACTGGAACGCGCGCGGAAGTCGGACGCCCTGCACCGGCCGACAGCCTGCTGATGATTCAAGGTCCGCTCGGATTCGATTGGACTCGCAAGAAGTTTGGCGTGCTGCCGCGCATCGAAAATGCCGACCTGACCGCCAAACATCCGCCGTCGATTCAGCGGCTGCATCTGTGGCTCAACGCCGGAATCACGGTACAGGGACGGCCCAACTGGCGGTTCGTCAAACTGCACACTCACGGCTGCAAGGACGGCAACATCGACATGCTGTTGGGCGAGCGAATGCAATTGTTTCATCAGGAGCTGGCCGAATTGCACGCGCTGCAACCGAACTTCCGATTCCATTACGTGACGGCTTGGGAAATGGCCCAGCTTGCACACCGAGCCGAACGAAACGAGGGGCTGCCTCAATTCGAGCGGTCAAAGTGCGAACCGGTGGGAGTGTCGTAGCCATCCAGCAAGGCTCCCCTCAGACCGGCGAGGCGGTGCGACGACAATCCAGTGCAAAGTGAAAAGTGAGGAGTGCAAAGTGCAAAGTGAAAGACGACGGATGCGTCGGCGGACCTCTTGGTGTTCTTCATTTTGCACTTCTCACTTCTCACTTTTCACTCCCTGCCCAAACTTGACTCATTCACTGCGTCAACCAGACATCAAGTGCCCTAGTTCACGAAGCCTCTCCACCACGAGTCCCTCTTATGTCATCGACCTCTGCTCCGACATCGTCTTCGTCTCGCGCGGTCGCCCACTGGGTGACGGGCTTGTCGTGGTTCAACCTCGCGGCGCTGGGCGTGCTGTGCTGGCTGCTGTTCGTGGTCTCGGAAAGCTGGTGGATCAGCACCGTGTTGACCTACGCGCCTCGCACGCCGTTCGTGGCTCCGGCGCTGGGCCTGCTGGTTGCGTCCTTGTTCTGGGACAGGCGGTCGATCTGGGTGAACGCCGTCTCGCTGGCGGTGACGCTCGGTCCGGTGATGGGCCTGTCCGTGCCGGCGTCTCGCATGTTGAGTCCCTCCGTCGTCGAGTCGGGTGAGTTCGAGTTGAAGATCGTCAGTTGCAACGTGCAGGCGTTCCAACCGAACTTCGCGAAGGTCTTGGACGAGATCGCCGTCATCGCACCGGATGTCGTCGCATTGCAGGAAGCCTTTCCGTTGTCGCCGCTGCTCGACGAAGCCTTTCGCGGCTGGCACACGGTCAGTCACGATCGTTACTGGGTCGGCTCGCGTTATTCCGTGAAGTTGATCGCGCAGTGTGAGGTTCCCATTTTCGAGCGATCTGCGGGGATCGTCGTCGAGATTGAAACGCCCTCGGGACCGGTGCGGCTCGGTGACATCCACCAGATGACGGCGCGACGCGGCTTGATGGAATTGAGCAAGCGTTCGCTGTTCGATGGTGAGGGGCCGCGACGTTTGGAAGAGAGCCAGGAGCTGCGGGTCGAGGAGTCGCTGCTCATCCGCGAGCAGATTGAGGCGGCTCGCGGCGACACGCCGCTGCTGATCGTCGGCGACTTTAACACGCCGGTGTCGAGCCAGATGTTCCAGCGCCATTGGGGCGGCTTCCAAAGCGCGTTCGATCTGGCGGGGATCGGCTACGGCTACACGTCGCCCTGCAAATCGAATCGCTTCTGGCCCGAGAACCTCCCGTGGGCGCGGATCGATCACATTCTGTGTTCGCCCGAATGGACCGTTCGCTCGTGCCAGATCGGCCAATCGGCGGGGTCCGATCACCGGCTCATCACGGCCACGTTGCGACTGTCGATCCCCACCACGGTCACGGCGGATGACGCGGTCGCCGGATTGAGGTGACGGGGTTCGTGGCTGACAAGCCAACTCTTCTCCGGTTGTAGCGGTCGCACCAATTCGTCACGTGGCGATGCGATTTCGTCACAGATCGAATCCGAGTTGTCGCCGCCAGGCATCGCGCCTGGTCCCCAAAACGATGCTAGGTTTCCACGAGGTCGATTCTCGGCAACACACGACTTCACAGGAAAGCTCGACGTGACAACGTATCTGGTGACTGGCGGTGCGGGTTTCATCGGGTCTCACCTCGCCACGCGACTCGTGCAGGACGGGCATATCGTTCGCGTGCTGGACAACCTCTCGACGGGAGCGCTGTCCAATCTCACTCACCTGGAGGGCCGGGTCGAATTCGTGCAGGCCGACCTGTGTGATTTGCAGGCCGTGACGAAGGCGGTTCAAGGAGTGGAGGTCGTCTTCCATCAAGCCGCTCTCGCTTCAGTACCGCGCAGTGTGGAACACCCGCTCGACACCCACGCGGCCTGCGTGACGGGGACGATTCATCTGCTCGACGCCTGTCGGCGCAATGGCGTTCGTCGCGTGGTCTATGCCGGGTCGAGCAGTGCCTACGGCAACCAACCGGTGATGCCCAAGCATGAAGGTCAGGTGCCGCAGGTCTTGTCACCGTATGCCGCTGCGAAGTTGGCGGCCGAACTGTACTGCGAGGCGTTCGCCTCGACGTATGGCTTGGAAACCGTGCGGCTGCGTTACTTCAACGTCTTCGGCCCGAGGCAGGATCCGAACAGCCCGTACTCGGCGGTCATCCCGCGTTTCGTCGCGGCGCTGCTCAACGGCGATCAGCCGATCATCTACGGCGACGGGAGTCAGTCGCGTGACTTCACGTTCATCGACAACGTCGTGCGGGCGAACCTGCTGGCGTCGCAGGCCGTCGGCGTGAGCGGTCACGTCTACAACTGTGCCTGCGGCGAGTCGCTCGATCTGGTCACGCTGTTGCGGATGATCTGCGAGCAACTCGATGTCCCGTTCGCGCCGTACTTCGCCCCCGCGCGAGTCGGCGACATCCAGCATTCCTGGGCCGACATCGCCGCCGCCACGCGAGACCTCGGTTACAGCGTGCAGGTTTCGGTGCGCGAGGGTCTCGCGCGAACCGTGGCCTGGTACGTGGAACAGCATCACCAGTTGAAT
>JAYUFF010000533.1:0-5086 GCA_043738825.1 Schlesneria sp. | reverse complement strand
TCACTGCGGCCCGGTGTTGCGCAGCGCGCTCTACGACACTTATCCGCTTGACGAGGCCGAGATCAAAAAGATCGAGAAATACTCGGACTGGCTGACGGATGAAATTGTCTCGACGATCGGCCGCGCCCTGAACGACCTTCGTCCCGCCACGTTGTCGCGCGGCGTGGGGTTCGCCGACTTCGGCGTCAACCGCCGCACGAACCGCGAGCCAGACGTGCCGATGCTGCGCGAGCAAAATCTATTGGTTGGTCCCGTCGATCACACCGTCCCCACGCTGGCCGTGCGCGATACCGATGGGAAGCTGATCGCGGTGGCCTTCGCATACGCCTGCCATAACACGACGCTGGCCTTTCAGCAGTGGTGCGGAGACTACGCGGGCTTCGCTCAATACGATCTGGAAGCCAAGCATCCCGGTGCGGTGGCATTGTTCTGCATGGGCTGCGGCGCGGATCAGAATCCGCTGCCACGTCGTACCGTCGAACTGGCCGAGTCTTATGGCAAACGCCTATCGTCGGCAGTCGATGCCGTTCTGTCGCAGCCGCAGGATCGGGTCGCTCCGACTCTGCGGACGAGTCACGAATTTGTGCAACTTGCCATGCAGGGCCTGCCGAAAACCGAGGAACTGCAAAGGCTGGCGGCCGCCAGTCCGAGCTACAGCCAGCGCTGGGCCTCTCGGATCCTCAAGCTGATTGAAACCAAAGCCGATATTCCGCTCGTGTACCCGTATCCGGTCACGGTCTGGAAGTTGGGAGACGATCAACTTTGGATCGCGCTCGGTGGTGAAGTGGTCGTGGATTACGCTCACCGGTTGAAGGCCGAGCACGGCGAGCGAACGTGGATCACGGCCTACGCCAACGATGTGATGGCCTACATTCCGTCGCGTCGCGTGTTGCTCGAAGGGGGCTACGAGGGCCAGAGTTCGATGATGGTCTACGGCCTGCCAACCGATCGCTGGGCCGAGGATGTCGAAGAGCGAATCGCGACCGCGGTGGTGAGGTTGGTCGGACGAGTGACGAAGCGTGGCGAATGATTTACCCATAGAAGTCTGAAGCGCAAGCGAAGGAAGACTTCGCTTGCGCTTCAGGCTTCTATGGGTAAATCATTCGCCGCGCTTCGTCACTTGCCCGACCAGCCGCATCACCGCGCTGGCGACTCGCTCTTCGACATCCTCGGCCCAGCGATCAGTCGGCAGGCCGTAGACCATCATCGAACTCTGTCCCTCATAGCCGCCTTCGAGCAACACGCGACGCGACGGAATGTAAGCCATCACATCGTTGGCGTAGGCCGTGACCCACGCTCGTTCGCCGTGCTCGGCCTTCAACCGGTGAGCGTAATCCACGACCACTTCGCCACCGAGCGCGATCCAAAGTTGATCGTCTCCCAACTTCCAGACCGTGACCGGATACGGGTACACGAGCGGGATGTCGGCTTTGGTTTCAATCAGCTTGAGGATCCGAGCGGCCCAGCGCTGACTGTGGCTCGGATTTGCGGCGGCCAGCTTCTGCAACTCCTCGGTTTTCGGCAGGCCCTGCATGGCGAGTTGCACGAATTCGTGACTCGTCCGCAGAGTCGGTGCGACTCGATCCTGCGGCTGCGACAGAACGGTCTCGACGGCCGACGACAGCTTCTTCCCATAAGACTCAGCCAGTTCGACGGTGCGACGCGGCAGCGGATTCTGATCCGCACCGCAGCCCATGCAGAACATCGCCACTGCGCCGGGATGCTTCGCCTCCAGATCGTATTGAGCGAAGCCCGAGTAGTCTCCGCACCACTGCTGAAAGGCCAGCGTCGTGTTATGGCAGGCATAGGCGAAGGCCACCGCGATCAGTTTGCCGTCCGGATCGCGCACGGCCAGTGTGGGGACCGTGTGATCGACCGGACCGACCAACAGATTCTGCTCGCGCAGCATCGGCACATCCGGTTCGCGATTCGTGCGGCGGTTCACTCCGAAGTCGGCAAAGCCCACACCGCGCGACAACGTCGCGGGTCGAAGGTCTTTCAGCGCGCGGCCGATCGTCGAGACGATCTCATCGGTCAGCCAGTCCGAATACTTCTCGATCCGCTGGATCTCCGCCGCGTCGAGTGGATAAGTGTCGTAGAGCGCACTCCGCAACACCGGGCCGCAGTGAGTGTGCGAACCGTGCAGCATCATTTGCGAGCGGTCGAGATTGAACTGCTCCTTCAACCGACGAGCGACCTCATCGTAGATCGGCTTGGAAATGCCGAGCGTATCGCTCGCCAGAATGATCCCGCGCCGACCGCTCGCGTCCTCCAACGCCAGCACGCGAACATAGAGATCGTGCAAGGCTCCCTCGGCCGGCTTGGTCCGTCCGCCATACCCGGCCATCCAGATCGGCTCTTTCGGCGTGATGACCGACTTCGCCACCCCCGCCTTCCAAGTCGGCTCGGCTACCGCAGCGAACGAACCGAGCCAGCCAACGCACAACAGCATCGAAACGATTCGCAACATGCGGCACCTCTGTTTTGGAGACCATGAATCGGGGAGCGATGTTGTACGCCGAGCGTCTTGAAAAATCATCGTGGCCGGTTCGGGCAAGGGGGATGCCATTTTCATCTTGGGTGCCACGGTCACGGAGCTTCGACGTGGCCGTGCGAGTAGGTCCAGCCGTTTTCCCGAACTCACGGCCACGTCGAAGCTCCGTGACCGTGGCACCCTCTTCCTCAAATCAATCAGACGATGATACCGCCTCTTCTCGGAACCGCGACTCGACGCTCACTCGGCGTGCGGGCATAATCCTGGTCCGCTCACTCGAAGGACACCTGATGCTCGCGTATCTGCAACTGATTCGTTTGCCGACCGTCTTCACGGCGATGGCCGACATCATGCTGGGCTATGTGCTGACGCACCGCCTCATCGTGGGGCCGCAGGGCTGGGACAATCCGGCCAAGTTTTTCGGGCTGCTCGCGTCGTCCTGCTGTCTGTATTTGGCGGGCATGGTGTTCAACGACATCTTCGATCGGAAGCAGGACGCGGCGGAACGGCCCTCGCGCCCGATCCCGTCGGGACGAGTCTCGGTGACTAACGCAACTATTTTGGGTGGCTGTCTGATGCTGGCGGGAATCGTGCTGGCAACTCGAGTTGGAGATGTGAGTAGTCATGTCGCCTCATTGCTCGTCGTTGCGATTCTGGCCTACGACGCGGTCTTGAAACGAACGCCGCTAGCACCGATCGCGATGGGGCTGTGTCGCGCCTTGAACGTGATGCTCGGTGCTAGTAGTGACCACAACACATGGAAGCCGTTCTTCCTCGGACCGCCTCAGCTATATGCCGCCGCGTTTCTCGGGCTGTACATCGTCGGAGTCACGTTGTTCGCGCGAACGGAAGCGAAGACAAGCAGTCGTTGGCTGCTGGGACTCGCGCTGCTGATTCTCGACGCGGCGTTTGGCGGTCTCGCGTGGCTCGTCAGTTCGTGGCCGACAGGAGCCAAAGTGCCCGTCGTGCTGGCCATGCTGTGTGTGATCGCGTTCACTTTGAATCGGCGAGCCATCGCGGCCATCGTCGAACCCTCGCCGGAGAAGGTGCAACTGACGATCAAGGTGATGCTGCTCTCGTACGTGATGCTCGACGCGACCCTTGTCTTCTGGAAGATGTCCGAAAGTGGCCAGCTTGGTTCGGCGCACGCGCTGGCCACTGCAGCCCTCGTCATCCCGGCACTGCTGTTGTCGCGACTGATCCCGATGACCTGAGTCCCTCGCACAAGGAAGCGGCCGACATGTCGCATTTTTCCCCGTTCACTTCCATGACATCTGCCATCGTTTCATCGCGTCGTTGCGTGCGGCGCGGGCTCGCAAGGTTCATGGTCTGTTGGTTGGTCTTGGCCTCATGCGTTGCGCTAACAACGTGTTCGCTGGCAGCCGACACGAAGCCGGCCACCCGGCCCAACATCGTGTTCATCCTCGCCGATGACTTGGGGTATGGCGACCTGGGTTGCTTTGGGCAGAAGAAGATTCGGACGCCGAACCTCGACAAACTTGCGGCCGAGGGAATGCGGTTCACGCAGCATTACTCGGGCAACGCGGTTTGTGCTCCGTCACGGTGCGTGCTGATGACGGGGAAGCATCCGGGTCATGCGTTTATTCGGAACAATCGCGAGGCCAAGCCCGAGGGCCAGTACCCGATCCCGGCCGATACCGTGACACTTGGCAAGTTGCTGCAAGCTCAGGGCTACGTGACCGGTGCGTTTGGCAAGTGGGGGCTGGGCGGACCCGACTCGGAGGGGAGGCCGCTCAAGCAGGGAATCAACCGGTTCTTCGGCTACAACTGCCAAGCCGTCGCGCACAGTTTTTATCCGGCCTCGCTGTGGGACAACGAGAAACTGTATCTGCTCAACAACCCCGCGATCTCAGCGCATCAGCCGAAGCTGGCCGACGGTGTCGATCCGAACGACCCGAAGAGCTACGCGGGCTACGCGGGACAGATATTCTCGGCGGACGTGATTACCGAGCAGGCGTTGAAATTCGTGCGAGCGAACAAAGCTCGACCGTTCTTTCTCTACGTCCCGACGACGATCCCGCATCTCGCGCTTCAAGCGCCCGAGGACGCGATCAAGGAATACGACGGTGCGTTTCCCGATGACCCGCCGTATGTCGGTGGCAGCGGCTACCTACCGCATCGGACGCCGAGGGCTGCCTATGCCGCGATGGTCACGCGCATGGATGCCCACGTCGGCAAGATTGTCTCGCTGGTAAAGGATCTGGGTCTCGACGAGCAGACGATCTACGTCTTCAGTTCCGACAACGGGCCGCTCTACGACAAGCTCGGCGGAACCGATTGCGAGTTCTTCGAGTCCGCCGGACCGCTGCGAGGTCGCAAGGGGTCGCTCTACGAGGGAGGCTTCCGCGAACCGACGCTCGCGCGGTGGAAGGGTCACATCCCCGCTGGCACCACGTCTGACCGAGTAACCGGTTTCGAGGACTGGCTCCCCACACTGCTCGATCTGATCGGCGCGAAGGCCGCCACGCCAGAGGGTCTCGACGGCATCAGCTTCGCCCCGACACTGCTCGGCCAGAAGCAGGAGCCGCGTCCGTTCCTCTACCGCGAGTTCCCCGGCTACGGCGGCCAAGT
>JAYUFF010000532.1:0-1912 GCA_043738825.1 Schlesneria sp. | reverse complement strand
GCACCGGAGCTGCCCCCGGAACAATCCAGCCATGTCTTCGACGAGTCTCGCCTGACGAGTGTCCATGTGGGTGTGGTTGCCGCCGGATTGGGACGATGCTGCCGGAACTGCTGCTGTGAGTCTTGTCGCGATCGCGGGAAGGACAAGCGGACAAGGAGAACGGGGGATGGGGGGAAGAAGTTGGGAAACGCCCCCTGCGCATCAGGGCTTTTCCCCTTGTCTCCCGCTCCCCTTGTCCCCTTGTCCTCCACCCGCCTGTTTCAGCCGAATGGCTTCCTGACGATACCGTTCGTTGACTTCCAGGTCGAATGCCGCAACCCGTTCCAGCCGGGGAACTCGCCGATACCGTGAATGACAGCGGTAACAGACCAGACAATCGCGCATGACGGCAAACATCACCATGTCCGCCAGTGCGAAGGCCATCAGCGTGCCGATCGACCATTCGGGCTGCATCTGCATCATGAACCAAGTGCTCAGCGCGATCCCGATGGCGACGATCGTCACGCCGAGCTTGGGCGAAAAGTCCTTCTGCCGCCAAAGGTCACTGCACCCGCAGACCAGACAGCGCGTCGGCGTGCCATCGGAAACGTCTCCATCCGCGACCGGCTTCGTCCAGCCGCAGTCGGTACACATCACGCCGCGACTGGCCGAGGTCACTTCTCCGCGAGCTGGCTTCAGGCACTTAGGACAATCGAACGAAATCAGCATGGGTTGAGGGTCGAGGTTGAAGGTTAGATTTTCGTACTTCGTTCACAGTGGGACGTGCAGTTCCGAGTACAGCAGCGCTGCCGACATTTCTCCGATGAACGTCAGGATGACTCCAGCAAAGAGGACGCCTGTGGCGGCTTGCGTGTTGCGATATCTCAGGATCTGAAGAGCCATGATCGAGATGACCAGTGGGCCGAGGATGCCTGCCAACCAGCGCATGGCAAACCACGTCCAGTGCGTGCCGTCGTGAAGGCTCCGTCCGCCGAGGATGCAGCCGATGAGTGAGACCACCAATCGAATGACGACCGCCACGCCAAACAGCAGGCTGAGTCGTTTGAGCGGATCAATCGACATCGTGGGAGCGGTCAGATACCAGTGACCGAGCAGCATCCCGGTGACTGCCCCACCGAGAACGCCGGCTGTCGCGAGGTTCGATAGAAATAAGAACGCTCCTGATGGAGAGGCCAGCCAGATAATGTCGCCTCGTGACAGGATCAGGCTTACGACCGACGCGGCCAGAATCGCGAAGACGCAGACGGTTCCCGCCGGTCGCCGGTCGAGCGTCCACAGGACCGAGCCGACATACGCCACGAACGCGATTGCGCCGGTGGCAACTCGCGCCGCGAGCAACCACCGATCCGCCAGCGACTCACCCGACATGTCCACCAAGCTGCCGAGTGTTAGCAGTGCGAGGACACTCAGTCCGAGGACTATCAGCATCTGGATGCGGAAGAATCCCGCCGTGACCTGAGCGCGCGGCATCAAGCCCCACATCAGGCTCATTCCCAGCACCAACAGCAACGCAAATTGAGCGATCATCGCCGCATGGTAGTCGCCTTGGCAGCGGAACAAAACGGAGTCAGACTGGACCAACGAATTGACGCTCGCCGATCTACCAAGGTACGCTCGGTTCGTGTTCATGATTCTTCGGGGAGGTTTTCCGCATGCTTCACCGCCGCGATGCCATGATTCGATTGGGGCGACTCGGTCTGGGAGCCGTCACGCTGCCGGGATTGCTTCGAGCGGAGCAAGCTCTCGCGGCGGGAGGCGTCGCGCGGACCGGGAAGGCGAAGGCTTGCATCTTGATCTATCTGTGGGGCGGTCCGCCTCAACAGGACATGTGGGACATGAAGCCGCTCGCGGCTGAGGGGATTCGCAGTCAGTTCAACCCGATCTCCACGGTCGTCCCCGGCATTGATGTTTG
>JAYUFF010000531.1:0-1914 GCA_043738825.1 Schlesneria sp. | reverse complement strand
ATTCGGAACGTCATCCGCGCACTCATCATCGCGCACCGTGCCAAGATCGAATTGAACTGGAACACGGCGGCGGCGATTGACCTGGCGGGCCGCAACGTGCTGGAAGCCGTCCAGACCAGCGTCAATCCCAAGGTGATCGACTGTCCCGACCCGAAGTCGTTCGGTCGGAACACGCTCGACGGCGTGGCGAAGAACGGCATTCAACTGAAGGCCCGTGCGCGAGTCACCGTGCGAACGAATCTCGCGCAGCTTATCGGCGGAGCGACGGAGGACACCATCGTCGCCCGCGTGGGTGAGGGGATCGTCTCGGCCATTGGCTCGTGCAACTCGCACAAAGAGGTGCTCGCCAACCCGATGCTGATCGCCAAGACCGTGCTGGACAAGGGCCTCGATTCTCAGACCGCCTACGAAATCGTGTCGATCGACATCGCCGACATCGACGTGGGCGACAACATCGGGGCGAGACTGCAAGCCGACCAGGCCGAAGCCGACATGCGCATCGCGCGGGCGCATGCCGAAGAACGGCGAGCTCGCGCCGTGGCGGCCGAACAGGAAATGAAGGCCCTCACCGTCGAGAACCAGGCGAAGGTCGTGCTGGCCGAGGCCGAGATCCCGATCGCGATGGCCGACGCCTTCCGAGTTGGCTCGCTGCGGGCGAAGAGCGCCAGCTAAGCAAAACTCCAAATCCCAAGAACCAAACACCAAACAAATCTCAAGTTTCAAATCCCAAAGTCAGAAACAAGAACCGATCCGAAAGCGGGCTGGTTGGGATCGGTTCCCCGTTTGGCCTTTTGTGGTTTGGAATTTGGAATTCGTTTGAGGTTTGGTTCTTGGGGTTTGGGATTTCTCAGGTATGCCGTATGTCTTGTTCAGTCTGGTCTGCCTGATTTGGGGCAGCAGCTTCATGCTGATGAAGCTGTCGACTCAGTGCCTGACACCGATCGAGGTCGGTGCGGGGCGAGCCATCGGCGGCGCGGCGGTGCTGGCGCTGTTCTTCCTCATCGCGCGACGAAGGTTCACGTTTCGCAGGAGCGATATCGCCGCGTTGCTTGCGGTGGTGGTGCTGGGCTTCGCGTGGCCGCACGCGTTGCAGCCGTGGCTGGTCGAGCGGATCGGCAGCGGCCTGGTGGGGATGTCGGTCGGATTCACGCCGCTCCTCACGTTGCTGGTTGCGATCCCGATGCTCGGGCATTGGCCAACGGCGCGGCAGGGACTGGGAGTCTTGGGCGCGCTGTTCTGCCTGATCATCCTGATGCGAGATGGCCTGGGCCGCTCGATCCCGTTGAGCGATCTCTGTCTGGCGATCAGTGTGCCGATGACATACTCGGTCGCCAACTGTCTGATCCAACGCTCGCTGAAGCACCTGCCGCCGCTGGAACTGACGCTGCTGTGCCTCGCGGCGAATTCGTGTGTGCTGGTGCCGCTGTCTCTCGTGGTGGGGCGACCGCCGGTGGACGAGGCGGCCCCGTGGGGGATTGCACTGCTCGCCGTGGCCGTGCTCGGTGTGGTGGGTACCGGACTCGCGACGTATCTGTTCAACAAGCTCGTGCGGGAACAGGGGTCTCTGTTCGCGACCATGACCATCAACCTGACTCCGCTGGGAGCCGTCTTGTGGGGCTGGAGCATGGGTGAGAAAGTGACCTCGACCCAGATCGTCGCGCTGTTGGGAGTGCTGGTGATGGTGATGATCGTCCAGTTTGGAGCGGCCCGATCCTCCAGCCCGTCGGCCAATGCCGATGCCGCCGTTGACGAAGAACTGCTGCCATAACCAAGCGTTGCCTGCTGAGGCTGAGCGGGACCAATGCCCGTTTGAAGCTGGGCAGGACGTAGATGGGGATGAAAGTCTGAGGCTCTGTCGGGAGAGTGGTGTTTGTTGACGAACAACATCCCCCTTCAGGAGCCTCCGACATGTCG
>JAYUFF010000530.1:0-1917 GCA_043738825.1 Schlesneria sp. | reverse complement strand
ACGTGGCCACTCCCTTGGGGAGGCCGCTCGATTCGATCAAGTCCAACAGTTCAAACAGACCCGGCATCGGTTCGAGCTTCGTGTCGAGCAGCTCGTGGAAGATGACTCGTGACTCGGCGAGCAATTCGGCCGGACCTTCCGTCAGCCCAAGGTGGTCGATCAACCCCTGAAACGATTCGAGCGGACGACGACCGAGCATCGCGTTCATTGCTCCTCGCGACATCGCCAGCCCGCGACGTTGCAACAGCACGTCGGCCGACTCGTAGAAGACGTGCTCGGTGTTGAACATCAACCCGTCGAGATCAAAGCAAACGGCGCGGATCGTGGGCAGAGGCTCGGTCATGGGCGGCAAGCATCTCGTGAAGGAAGTAGGGTGCGTGGAGTCTTCGGAACGCACCGGCTTGAAATCGGCTTTCCGACGAAGGTGCGATCCGAAGACTCCACGCACCCTACACCTAATCGTCCGTTTGATAGATGCGCAGGAAGCGGTAGTAGACTTCGAGCGACATCGTGCTGAGGGCCGTCGAGTAGAGACGACCGCCAATCCCGGACCACTTTCCTTTCGGATCCCAGCTTCCGGCGTTGGGGCCGCTCGTCCGTTGTTGGCCGATCAGCATGTCTCGCAGCGACGAGTTCCAGTCCTCCCACGATTCGCCGTCGTACTGGAACATTGCCAGTGTGCCGTAGTACCAGTAGTACTCGTCGTAGACGGCCAGCCGCGGCAGGTTCTGTCGGAGGTAGCTGACGGCCTCCTGTGAGGCGGCATCACTCTGCCGGACGTTGAACATCTGGCGGCAGAAGAGGGCTTCGGCGGTCATCGCGGGGGTGGGCCGTTCGCTCAACTTGTAGCCTGCCAAGCCGCCACGACTGCCGAGCGCACGGGCTTGCAGGAACTTCGTCATGCCGCGTCGAGTCTCTTCGGGAACCGTGACTCCGGCGTTGACGGCGCTCTTCAACGCCATGAGCTGCCAGCCGAACATGCTCATGTCGGATTCGCCTCCCTTGCCGTAACGCCAGCCGCCGTCGTCATTCTGCATGGCGGCGATCAATCGCACGCCGCCTCGCACCGCTTCGCGCAGTTCGGGGTAGGCGTTCGGATCGCTCTGCATGCCGTAGGCTTCGGCCAGAGCGAAACCGGCGATGGCATGGCTGTACATCATGTCGTAGCGCGTCGCCTTGCCACCAAGATAGCCGTTGGCCTGCTGCTGTTTGATGAGCCAGTCGATGGCCCGCTTGACGTTGCTCGAATACTGACCCTCGTCGTGCGTGTAGCCCGCTCCGAGGAACGACAGCACCACGAGTCCGGTCACTCCCGAATCGGCATAGACTCCACCGTCGAGCCGATCCTGCCCTTGAGGATCTTTCTTCGCGGTCCCGCCACCGTGTCGAGCGGACGACCAGCGGCCATCGGCCTCCTGCATGTCGGCCATCCAGCGCAGACTCAGTTCGACGGCGCGCTCAGAGGCTTCCGAACCACCGTTCTTCAGCGCGATGGCCCGCCGTTGTTCGATGCGCCGCGCACGATAGGTCTCAGGCGCGCGAGTCGCCGGGCGTGCCGAGACCGAGGGTGTATTCGGTCGAGTGAACTCGGGCTTGGGAGTGTCGCCCGGGAAATCACCTCCGACTGAACCAAGCGAACCGCGTGAGGCCACCATCCGCTCGTCGGTCGGAACGGACCGCGCTGGGGAGGTGCGGCTCGCACCGGGTGGGTTTGCGTCAACGGTCGGATCGCCAGTGTTGCGATTCCCCGCCCGAGTGAACTTCCCCGTCTTGCGATCTCCAGTGGTCGTATTTGAAGACGACGCGGGGTTGCTGCCCGTGTCAGCGACATCAGCCGGAATCGGGCTCGTGGTGGCACGACGACGGATCGACTCGGTCGGTGCCCCGACGGGTTGAGGATTGTTCGCTTCGGCTGCG
>JAYUFF010000529.1:0-5102 GCA_043738825.1 Schlesneria sp. | reverse complement strand
GTCATTGGTGACACGCCCGCAGCGAAAGACGAAACCCGCGAATGGCACGAAGAAGTTGTCTCTCCTACCGCAGACATCGATGTGTTGCCGGTGCGACTCGGGCGGTACTTCATTGAATCACTGATTGCTCAGGGTGGCTTCGCCAAAGTTTACCTCGCAACGGATGAAGAGCTGGGCCGGCGCGTGGCACTCAAGATTCCACGGCTCGAAAAATTCAAGACGCCGGCCAAGCTGCGTCAATTCCTCGCTGAAGCCCGCATCGCGGCGAAGCTGCGCCACCCCGGCATCGTCACGATTTTTGATGTTGGTCAGTTTGCCAACGGTACGAACTACATCGCGATGGAGTACGTGGCGGGTCAGTCGCTCTCGGATCTCATGCAAGCCGGGCGAATCTCCCTTCAACGTGCCGTCGATCTGATGATTAAGATCGCCGAAGCCGTTCACGAGGCACACCGTCAGAGTTTGGTGCATCGCGATCTCAAGCCGGGCAACATTCTGCTGGACGAGCGCGGAGAACCGCGCGTCGTTGACTTCGGCCTCGCCGTGCATGAAACAGCGCAGGCTCAGTTGCAGGGCGAGGTCGCCGGCACTCCCGCGTTCATGTCTCCCGAGCAATTTCGTGGCGAGGTGCATCGGCTCGATGGTCGCACGGACATCTGGAGCTTGGGCTGCGTGTTTTACCAACTCCTCACCGGCCGACGCCCCTTCAACGGCGACGTGACTCAGTTGTACGACGAGGTGCTGAACAAGGCCCCCAAGCCTCCCCGCCAAATCGACGACCAGATCCCTCGGGAACTGGAAACGATCTGTTTCAAATGCCTCTCGAAAGACGTGGACGCTCGCTACACGACGGCCAAGGATCTGGCGGACGATTTGCGAACATGGTTGAGTCTGCAATCCAAAGACGATGAGCAGCACTTGACCGTCCCAGCACAGCAGACCAACCAGGCAGCCAAACTCCGTCCTTGGTTGGTGGCGTCGATCGGCGCGATTCTGTGTGGCACTGGTGCTGTGTTGCTAGCCATCAATTTGCCGTCGCAGCCCCGAACAGATGACCAACCGGGTGGGGTTGGACCGGGGAGAAATAACGCTCAAGTCCTCGACAAGGCCCTACTCGGCGGGTCTGTGGATCAACGCGCCACACCCCGAGTTTGGTTGCCGCTGCTCGACCGCAAGCCCGAACAAATTGTCTGGGGTGGCGACACTCCCACTTGTCGTTGGAGCTTCGATCCACTCCAACGCGAAATTGTGGTCGATGCGGGTTATTACCTGTTCGCCGGTATTGGAGAGACCAAATCGGACGACTTCGGGCTCCAACTGACATTGACCAAGAACGCGTTCTCGGGGATCGCGGGCCTGTTTTGGGGATTCAACGACGCGGTTCGAGCGGACGGAACAGACATCAAGCGCTGCGATGCCGTGGTGATCCAGATGGACGAGGTTCATCAACCGAAGACCTACCGTATCCTGAGAATGGAATTCGAGTTTGTAACTCCATTAGTGGATGTGAATCTTGCTCCCATCGCGGATCTTGTTCCGATTGCAGGCCTGCTCACATTCGTGGAGATTCCCTGTCCTGAACGTACAGAACTCAAACTCGAAGTTCACGTCAAATCGGGATTGGTTCGTTCCGTGCTCTGGCAACAACAAGAACTGCCAACACTGGCCGACGACCAGGAAGCGCGCCCGTCGAAGTCGGGAAAGTTTGGTGTGTTGAACGAGTTTGGGGCTACTCGTTTCTTCGACGCCCGGTTCAAGACAATGAACGCCCTCAACCCTTAGTCACCTGTGAGGAGCTAATGATGGACGATCCAAAAGAAGATCAGAATCACGGCAAATCGGTGTTTCTCTCCGTTACTCGCCCACCCGACAATCCTGGTCCACCAAAGACATCCAATGTCAAAACGATGGGCATGGGGAATTCTGGAACCCTTTGTAACGCGTTTGGAACGGCGACATTCCCCGGCACCCCTTTTCGTTATGACGGCTACTACTTCAAGTTGACGCCTTTGACATCGCCGTTGCTCACACCGGCCCAAGTGAAGGGCAATCCCGACAAATACCTACCTTGTCCTAACGGATCGACCCCATGGGATTACAGTAATCAACTGGCAGCTACCGGTGGTAACGCCGACAACGTGTTTTATGCCGCGAGAAGCTACTGTGATTTTCCCATGCACTCGGTCGTTGAGTTTGAAACGACTCCCATCGTTTTCCAAGGGATAACTGTCACGTCATGTACTCCCCTCGCAGCCGGCGTCAAAGCACCAGCGTCAGCCGCGTCAGCCGCACCCCTAAACTTCCTGGAGCGTGGGCCGGTTGACTCCCAATGCGAATGGTTGCTGTATCGTGAATTGAGCGCGGCGAACTTTGGGCCGGGAAATATTCTCATGCGACATGGCCGGCCCTTGAGCGCACGGGTTCTGAGCATTGCCGCTTGTAACGTCCATTGGCAGCACGGATATCCCGTACAGCAAACGACTCGGCGCTCATTCGGGGATGATGTTCCCGGAAGTGATGCTTATCGATTTGAGTGGGCTCCTCAAAACAGCATCGTCTTGTGGCAGAAGTCCGCTGCCATTGCTCCGCGCGGCACGGTGATCGGTTCCGAATCCCGAGAGCACCCAACGACTGTTTATGTGGACCCGCATGAAGAGATTCGGGTCCAAGTCAACTTCGCACTTGCGGAGGAGTTCTCCCGCAGTGGCGTCTTCGACTTGTGGGTGAAGGTCATCGACTGAAGCGGAGTGGTGAGACAACCCGTGTTGGTCCGACCCGGCTTGCCATGCAGGCCGGGTTTTTTCGTTCGGGCCTTTGATGAATTCAACCACACCATTCGGCGTTTGCGATTGGGAATTGTTACGGCAGTTGCCGCCCGCAAGTCGGTTCGCGTGTCGCCCGCTCACCGTCCCGCTTCGCTCTTCCGAATGGGACGCAGAACGTTCGCGAAGCGGTCTTTGCCGCATTCCGGTTGTCTGCTAAAACGCGACTCCTCCCGAACCTCTCCGATACCAACGTTGTCCCGAACGGAGTCATCCGCGCTGGGATTGTCGTTGGCGTTGCGAGCGGATTCATGGGTTGTCACCGCACCGAACAAGCAACCTTTGTCGAGCGAAGCTCTCGACCTGCATCTGCTGGCTGATCTCGAACTGCCTCATCATGGAACGAACAACAGAGTGGTCCCTGACCGGTGCGAAGCGGGCGATTGTCGTCGCCGGTTGTCTAGCGGCGGTCTACACGCAACTGACGACTTCTCCCGCGACCATCGCCTATGCGCGGTCCATCGGAGCCAACGAACTTCACATCGGGATCCTCGGCGCGCTGCCGACGTTGATGCTGTTCATGCAGTTCGTGTCGGGAATCGTCGTCAACCATCTGACGCATCGCCGCCGGTTGTGGTTCTGGGCGGCGCTGACTCATCGCCTGCTGCTGCTCCCGACGGCGCTCGGGCCGTGGCTGATGCCCGGTTTGTCGGCCGATGTCTGGATCTGGTCGCTGATCGCGACCACGGCCGCCAATCAGGCGCTGCTGCATTTCAGTTCGCCCTTGTGGTTGAGTTGGATGGGAGACTATCTGCCTCACGAGGGACTCAGCCGCTACTGGGGGAGCCGTCATTTTTGGATGCAGATCACGTCGGCCTCGTCCTTGTGTGCGGCGGCCTTTCTGCTGTTGAAGAGCGGATTGAGCATCGAGGTCGGTTACGCGGTGCTGGTCTGCGCGGGGACGTTGTGCGGCGTGGCCGATCTGCTGCTGTTCCGCAAGGTACACGAGCCGCCCGTGGCGCGAGTCCCCTCGCCGCGACTGCGTGAGGTGTTCGCGGCCCCGTTTCGCAACCGGGAGTTTCGCCGCTACATCCGCTTCATGTGCTATTGGAACTTCGCCGCGATGGCCGGAGCGCCGTTCATCAGCCTGTATCTGCTGACCGATGTCGGGATGGATTTGTTCCACGTCCTGTTGTTGTGGACGATCTCGTGGGTCGGCGGTGCGATGTTCTCGCGCACACTCGGCCGCTGGGCGGACGCGTATGGGACGCGGCCGGTGTTGGTTCTGTGTGTCGCCCTGAAATCGAGCCTGATGCTGGCGCTGTTGCTGGTGCCGTCGAACCCTCACGCCGCGTTCTGGTTTCTGACGCCGTTCTTCATGCTCGATGCCGTGCAGAACGCCGGCATCCTGATCGCCAACAACGGCTTCATGATCAAGCATTCGCCATCCGAAAACCGCACGATGTACATCGCCGCCACGCAGGCGCTGGCCGGGATCGTCGGCGGCCTCACGTCGATCGGAGCGGGCTGGCTGATGATGCGACTCGCCGACACCAGGCTCACCGTCGGCGGCTGGACGATCGGCAACTTCCAGATGATGTTCCTGTCGAGCATCGTGCTGAGGTGGTTCGCACTGGTGTTGGTTCGCTCGGTGCGAGAGTCCAACTCACAAGGCACGATGACGCTGATCGTCGAGGTTATGGAATCAATCTCGTGGCGGGAGCTGTTCGTCACCCAAGGCGGGTTGGCCGTGGAACGCACCGTGCTCGACGAGGTGAGCTCGCGGGAAGCGATCTCCGCTGAGGACGCCGCAGGGCAGACAAACGTGCCAGACGCGATATCCGCCTCGTCGAGTCCATCGATCCCGGCCCCCAAGCATCTCCGCGTCGGCCGACAACGAGAAGCGGTCAGGTAAAGTTAAACCTCACGCGGGCAAGAATGAGACCTTGGCGAGCCGCATGCCGTCAGGCTGCGGGTTCTTGATCGTCGCAGGAAACCCGTGGCCTGACGGCGGCTTTGCCCACCAAATCGTAGGGTGGGCTGTGCCCACCACTTTGGTTTGCGGTTTGGTGGGCACCGCCCACCCTACATCTTGTGAGCCGTCGCATTTGGTGGGCAAAGCCCCTGACGGCACACGGCTCGCCTGAAACCTCTCACTCATGGCCGCGTGAGGTATAAACCTCACGCGGTCGTCGATGAGATGTTTCTCCAGTTCGAGTCTGGGTGAGCCGGGTGGCGTCAGCAGCTTTGCACAAATAATCAGGTTGCATACTTCATGTAGGGTGGGCACTGCCCACCATTCCACCATCGTTTGTGGTGGGCAGTGCCCACCCTACATTT